>NZ_JBWKZJ010000019.1:0-37937 GCF_059424365.1 Brevundimonas sp. GW456-12-10-14-LB3 | reverse complement strand
GCGCGGCGCAGAAGACGCCGCGCACGACCGGACGGCCGCAGAGGCGGAACGCCGACGAGCCGGGTTCGCCATAGGGGAAGCGGCAGTCGTACCGACGCACGCTCAGGATGGTGGCGAGGCCGAATGACGGAGCCTCCGCGTGAACATCGGGCCGCGCGGTGATCCGCGCAGGCGCCGGACGGTTGGATCGTCTCGGCGGGCGGCGCGGACCCTCCGGCGCCGCCCCCGCCTGATGCACGGGCGACGCCGACCGTCGGCCCATGGACAGTTTCATCCGATGCACCTTGCCAAGCACGGCGCTGCGGGTGACGTCCTCGCCCAGGGCGTCGGCGATCCGCTGGGCGCTCCACCCCAGAGGCCAAAGCGTCTTGAGTCTCGCGATACGGTCTTCGGTCCAAACAGACATGGCAGGCTCCCTCGCCTTTCGAGCCCCATCGGCTCGCCTGTCCGTCCCCGCCTCCTCCTCCTGCCCTCAGCATGAGAAGGGCCCGGCGCGCGAAGCGTCCGGGCCCTCCCGCCTGTCGCGACCTTCCCGGTCAGAACAGGATGTCGTCGTTCAGATCGTAGCCGCCGTCGCCTTCCGGCGACCGGTCCGCCACGCTGCCGGCGTGCGCCTCCGTCGCGGCACGGCGGTTCTTCAGCCGGATGTCGCTGACGATCAGGCGCAGGTCGTAGTGCTCGACGCCGTCCTTGCCCGTCCAGGTGTCGTTCTCGACATGGCCCTGGATCACGACGCGGCTGCCCTTGCGGGCGTAGGGCTGCAGGTAGTTCTCGGTCGTGGCCTCGTTGAAGCAGATGCAGTTGAAGCCGGTGGTCCGTTCGCCCGGCGTGCCGTCGGCGCGCCGATAGCGCGTGGTCTCCAGCACGCGGAAGCTCGCGCGCTTCTTGCCGCTCCCCTGGGCCGAGAGGATCGACGGGTCGGCGGCCAGATAGCCTTCGAGAGTCAGGGTCTGCATGGTTCAATCTCCTAGGAATGATGGGCTGAGGGATGTGCGGATCAGGCCGCGACGCGGTCGTCGGCGACCTGGTCCTGCCGGTCTTCCGCCCAGTCGAGGACGGTGAGCCGGTTCACCACCAGCTCCTTGGCGGTGCGCTCCTGGCCGTCACGCGTGGCGTAGGCGGTGTCGATGAAGGCTCCCACAACCACGGCCTCGCAGCCTTGGGCGAGGCCGCGCGCGATGACCTTCTCGTTCAGGCCCTTCGACCAGCTGACGCAGTTGACGCCGACCAGACGCGGCTTGCCCGCATTGTCGGTCCCGCGTTGCTCGAGCAGCCGGAAGACGGCCTTGCCGAAGTCGTCGCTGATCTGGGGATCGGCCGCGAGGCGGCCCGTGAACACCATGGTCTGCATGTCAGTCTCCTGTTGATCCGAAGCCGTCCGGGAGCCGATCTCCCCGATCCCGCTTCACCCAAGACCTCCCTTCCTCCGCCCTCCCCGGCCGGGCCTCCGTCCGGCCGGGAACCGGATCACGCGGCCGCGCCGTTCAATACGGACTGCACGGGATGGCGCCGCAGCACAGCCTCCACCACATCGGGCCGGTCGACCGGGACGAAGATCCGCGGCGTGTAGGCGATGATCTCGACGAAACAGCCGATCGCCACGAGCGCGTCCCGGTCCATCCCTCCGCCCACCACCTCCAATCGCCAGCGATCCATCACCCGGGCGCGCTTGAGCCACAGGCCGCCCGTCAGGGCGAGCTGCACATTACGGTCCAGGACCGAGGCCGCCGTTCGCGCGCCGTCCGACCAGGCATCGCCTACAGAGGTGAGGCCAAGCGCGGCCTTCAGCGTCGACGCCTGGACCTCGTCCAGAACCCGGCCGAGCCAGCGCCTGCCGTCCGGCGCGCGGACACGCCGGACAGCGCAGCCCTTGGCCGGCAACCGGCCCCAGATCGGCAAGAGCAGTCCGGTCGCGAGCGTCAGCTGGCGCGCCCGCCATGGATCAGCCGCGGCGACCTCGGCGTCCCAGGTCGCCCGCCATGTCGCCTCGTCCGCCTCGGCCCAGGCGGATTCCTCGAACGCCTTCTCCGGCATGACCGCCCTCTGGTCAGGCCGCACCAGTCTTACGGCCGGCACGAGACGATCGTCGTCGGTCGTCGTGGTCAGGCCGAGCTCCGCCACCGCCGCCCGCCCCGAGCGCGCATTGACGACAAGCCGGCAGGCGCCGGCCACCGCCTGATCCGACGCCCCGTCGGCGGAGAGCAGGTCGCGCGCGACCTTCAGGTCGAAGGTGACGAGCGCCGTCTCGGCGCCGGTGGCGACGTCGGTGCGAATGGTCTCGGCGTCGATCACCTCCAGCTCCTCGGCCTCGATGTCTTCCAGTCCGCGATCGAGCTCTCCCGAGGCCGCGGCCCGCTCGAGAATACCGGAGAGGATTCTGTCGAAGTCCGCGAACAGGGCGTTCTGGTCGGCGATCCGCAAGGCCAGCAGCCGGTTCAGGAAGGTGTGGATCGGCGGCAGGTCGTCCGACGGCTTCAGTCCGCCGTCGGCGTCGCGCAGCTTCAGCCCGGTCTTGGCCTCGAACGTCTCCAGGCCCATCGCCGTCAGCTCGCCGAAGCCGAGGGCGCCGTAGAACACCAGCAAGGCCCGACGCGCCCACGGGCTTTCCAGATTGTCCTCGGCCCGAAACAGGCCGGCCCCGGCCGTGCGGCGTTCGCCCCGCGTCAGGGCTCCCAGAGAATCCAGTCGTCGGGCGATCGTCGAGGTGAAGCGCTTCTCGCCGTGGATGTCGGTGACCACGGGTCGAAACAGCGGGGCCGAGGCCTGGTGTGTCCGGTGGCTCCGCCCCAGTCCCTGGATGGCGGCGTCGGCGCGCCATCCCGGCTCGACGAGATAGTGAACCCGACGCTGCCGGTTCGCCGCCGACAGGTCAGCATGGTAGCTGCGCCCCGTCCCTCCGGCGTCGGAGAAGACCAACACGCGTTTGCGGCCCGACATGAAGGCGTCCGTTTCGGCGCGGGCCGCCGAGGCGCCGCGGCGTTCGACGACTCGACGGCTCTCCCGCCGCACCACCCGGCGCGACCGTCCGGTGATCTCCGCCACATGATCGGTTCCGAACGCGTCCAGCAAGGCGTCCAGCGCGCCGGGCACTGCGGGCAGGCCGGCCATGCGGGCGATCAGGAAGGCGCGGCGCTGGAGCGCCTCCTGGCTGACGGCGGGCCGCCCGTCGACCATGACGGGAACCAGCGTCACGCCGCCGTCCTCGTCCTCGATCGCCTCCATCAGATGGACGGGAAAGGCCTCGCGGAGATAGTCGAGGACATATTCACGCGGCGTCAGGTCGATCGAGAGGTTGTTCCACTCCTCGGGCGGAATGGAGGCCAGGCGGCGTTCCATCACCGCCTCGTTGGTCGACACGATCTGGACGACGGCGGAGCGCCCCTCGGCGAGGTCCGTCCGGATCGCCGCGGCAAGGGACGGCGCCTTCAGTCCGGCCAGCAGATGGCCGAAGAAACGCAGCTTCGCCCCCTCGAACGCCGAATGGACAGCGGAGGCGGCCATCGGGCTCTTCGGCTTGCCGTCCTCGTCAGCCAGACCGGTCGCCTTCAGGGCTTCGGCGAGATGGGCGTGGATCATCTGGAAGGCGTCGGCCCAGGCGTCCCAGACGGCGATGTCGTCCTCGGTCAGGGCGTGCGCGAGCGGCGCGTATTCGACGCCCTCGAACGACAGGCTCCGCGCGACATAGAGGCCGAGCGCCTTGAGTTCGCGGGCGACCAGCTCCATGGCCGCGACGCCGCCCTTGTCCATGGCGTCGAGGAAGTCCTCGCGGGTCGTGAACGGCGCCTCCGGCCCACCCCACAGCCCCAGCCGCGACGCATAGGCCAGGTTCTCGGCCGTGGTGGCTCCGGTCGCCGAAACATAGAGGATGCGGGCGTTCGGAAGGCGGTTCTGCAGCGCCAGGCCAGCCATGCCTTGCAACGACGCCTTCTTGGTCCCCCGCGCACCCTTTCCGCCGCCGGCCGCATTGGCCATGGCGTGGGCCTCGTCGAAGGCGATCACGCCGTCGAAATCCTCGCCCAGCCAGGCGACGATCTGGTCGAGACGCGACATCTTCGCGCCGCGCGCGGGCTGCCGCAGCGTGGCGTAGGTGGTGAAGACCACTCCCCGGTCGAGCCGAACAACATCGCCGAGCTTCCAGCTGTTCAGCGGCGTGAGATCTGAAGCCCCGCCGCCGATGGCTGTCCAGTCCCGCCGGGCATCCTCCAACAGGGCGTCGTTGCGGGATAGCCAGAGCGCACGCGTGCGGCCCTGGGCCATGTTGTCGGCGATGACGGCGGCGATCTGGCGGCCCTTGCCGCAGCCTGTGCCGTCGCCCAAGAAGAAGCCCCGCCGAAGCTGGACAGCGCCGGAAGCGTCCTCACGTGACAGGACCAGCTGATGGGCCGCCTCGCCCGGCGTCCACCAGGCGGGCAACAGGCCGGCGTGAGCCTCGCCGGCGTAGATGACGGTTTCGGTCTGGGCGTCGGAAATCCCCCCCTCTTCGCACAGAAGCCGGGGCAGGACGGGCCGATAGGTGGGCGCGGGCGGGGACACCGACGCCATCGGCCCGGATTCCACCAGCGGCGACGGATGGGGCCGGGCGTCCGGCAGGACGATGCGCGCGAGCGTATGGGCCTGATAGAGGCCGACATTGCGTCCCTCGCCGGTCCAGGCGCGCGTTTCGTAGTCCACGGGCGACGCGCCCGCCAGGAAGGCGAGCCGCGCGGACGCCCGCGTTCCGGCCCGACTCCCGGGCGCCAGGAGCGAGGCGGGGGACGCCTCAAGCCGGGCGCGCGGCCGGGCTCCGGCGCGCGCCGGCACGGCGGCGGCGAACACCGCCGCAGTGGCCAGGTCATCCGCCGCGACGAGCGGTGGAATGTTCGGATCAGCCTCGCCCCGGTCCAACACCAGCAGGCCGGTGTCGACCGAAGTGCCGTGCCGTGCGAAGGCTCGAGGTGGAAAGAGAATCCGCGCGAGGACGCGGCCCCGGTCCGACAGCCGGCGCAGGCCTGCATCGTCCGAAAGGGCTGAAGCCGGCGCGACAGCCGCCAGACGTCCGCCGTCGGCGAGCGCGCCGAGCGCCGCCGTCAGATGGCGCTCCAGGTCCGTGAACGGCGGATTGCAAACCGCGACGTCGAACCGGCCGGCAGTGTCCAGCAGGTCGTGGATATGGCGCCCGTCGAGGCGCGATCGTCGCGCGCCGGGAAACAGGCCGTCCAGCAGAGCGGCGCGTCCGTCCGCCGGCTCGTTCAGCCACAGCGCGCCGCCGCAAGCCTCGGCCACCGCCGCGATCAGGCCCGTGCCGGCCGAGGGCTCCAGCACCCGGTCGCCGGGACGCACCTGGGCGGCGAGCACCGCGATCGCCGCCAGTTCCGGCGGTGTGGAGAACTGATCCAAGGCGACCTGGTCCTCGCTGCGCCGGCTGTGGGTCAGGCCGAGGGCGGAGACCGCCGCCAGCAGAGCGGCGATTTCCGCTGGCGCGTCCTCAAGGCGGGCGACCTGGGGCGCCAAGCGCCGGATCTGAAGCACCGTCGCGGCCTCGATCGCCTCATAGGCATCGCGCCACAGCCATGCGCCCTGTGTGTCGGCGCCGCCGAAGAGGGTCGTCATCACCTCCGAGACAAGGCGGCGATCAAGAGTGCGCGATCGCGCGAGATGGCCCGCCAGCGCCCGGGCGGCGGCCAGCACGTTGGCGGCGCGCGGCGCTTCGGTCGATGGAGGAAAAAGGGACAGGGTCGAGGTCGAGGACATGGTCGCGGCTCCGCTCGCCGGGAGCGGAGGGCGCATCCCCCACGGTTCTCCAGGCTCGCCGCACCTGGCCCCTCCTTTTTCCTTTCAAGTGGCCGACGCACACAAAGCCCGCCCCGCCGGACGGCGGAGCGGGTTCGTGGGACGGCAGAGGTCTTAGGCAGTCTGGTGGAGCGCCGCCTCCCCCGCTTCGGTGACCACGAAGGCGCCGGTTCCGTCCCCCTCGCCCTCGGCGGAGTCGGGCCCTTCGGAAGCGGCGTCCGACGGGTCGCGATCGTCCGAGACGTCCGTTTCGGGATCGTCGCCCGACGTGTCGGCCGTCCACGACAAGCTGGCCGGAGCCCAGACGCGCTCCGCCGCCCGCTCCGCGACCCAGTCGACCAACTCCGATTTCTTCAGCACGCCCACCCGAGGGTCACTCGGCTCTCCCATCGCGTCCAGCATGCCCAGGAGGAGCGTCTTGGAATGCGGTTTGAGGAAGTCCGCGTCCGGGGTCCAGTGCAGGGTGATGTCGGCTCCGCAGAGGGCGGCCAGTTCCGCCGCCTCGGCGCGCGCGGGCCGTCGGATCAGGCTGGTCCGCTCTTCGCGAAGATCGAGCGTCAAGGCCGTCAACTCGGCCAGCAGGCCCATCTTGTCGCCATGCGCGAGAGCGTGGACCCAGGCGATCACCGTCTGGCCCGACCCCTCCCAGGCCGCGCGCCGCTCATCGAGCCGTTGGCGGACGTCGCCGTCCAGAGCCTCGATGATCCGCCCGCCGGTGGGATTGAAGGCCGTGGCGGTCAGGGCGAAGGCGGATTCGGCCCGGACGCCGAACCGGCGGACCGCGACCTGGACAAACAGTCGCGCGATCAGCGCCGTGAGCGCGGCCCCCGGGTCGTCGGCCAGCGCCCGGATCAGGCCCCGTGTCGCGACATCGGTGCGCACGGCGTGCAGGGCGTGATTGACGCCCTCGGTCTCAGGCTCAGGCGCCTCGACCTCCGGCGTCCGATAGGGCTGCGCGTTCGCCTGTGACAGATCGCGGGCGTCGTCGGCATCGTCGTGGTCATCCTTGGACTCGGCCTCGTCTTCGATGTCCGGCTCGACCGGGGTGAAGCAGCGTATGTCGAGCCCAGCCCTGACGGACGGGAAGAAGACCAGCGTCGTGGCGACGCGCCCGCCCCAGCTGATCTGGTCCATCGCGATGCGCGCCTTGCCCATGGCGATCAGAAGGGGATCGACGACGGTCGGGTCCGTGGTTTCGGCGAGCCGCGCCCCGGCCGCCTCGGCGGCGGCGTTGAAGCCGTCGCGCGCTTCACGATAGGCGTCCAGCTCAGCGGCCGGCAGCATGCCGCCATAGGCGTAGCGAGCCGGCTCCAGATCGTCGGGGAGCTCGAGCTCGTCGCCCGCCGACACATGGACGGCGAGACCCTCCGCCTCGAAGGTCAGGGCGATCTCTCGCGCGCGTGTCGTCCAGACGTCGGTCAGGATCGCCGGGTCCAGAAGCACCGGCGCGCGCTCTCCGAACAGATCGACGACGGCGCGGCCGCCCGCCGCCGCATAGCGGTCGGCGCCGACCAGGGCGCAGCGCGCGTCGCCAGCCGTGACCTGGTCTTGATCCAGCTTCTCGGTGATGCGCCAGTCCTGGAAGCCGTGGCCGTCGAGCGCCATCTGCGCATATTCGGCCTGTTCGGCCTTGTCAGGCAGACGAGCGAGCAGCCGGGCCTGGCGGAGGTTGAGACGGCCGCGCCGCAAGGCTTCGATGGCGACGGGCGGCAGGGCGGACAAGGCGGCGAGCCGCTTCACGTCGATCTCGGCGTAGCCCAAGGCCCGGGCGATGGCCGGCGCCGTCAGCTTGCCTTTCAGCATCCGTCCGATCGCGGCGATGACATCGGCGACATGAATCGGGGCGGCCGTGTTGGTGAGCAGCACGGCCGCCGCCTGGCGCGCGGGATCCGTCTCCACCACGACGTCCACAAGGAATCCGTCGTCGATGCGGCCGGTCTCCAGCAGATGGCGGAACGCGAGGATGCGACGACGGCCGTCCAGGGCCATGTTCGCCCGCTCCTTCCGGCGCCCCGGCCGCACGGTCAGCGGCTCCAGCTGACCCGCCGCGAACAGGGTTTCCGCCAGCAGCGGAATGTCGTCGTCCGGCGGTTCGCCGAAGCGTAGGTTTTCGGGCGCGATGTCCACGTCGCGCAGGGAAACCCGCGGGCGGGCGCGCGATGCAGCAATGTCAAACGGGGTCTCGACGACCACGACGGCGGCGGAGGCGGATCTGGGCATGGCGTAACTCCTGCCAGCGGCGAGGCCTATCCCCGCCTTTCCGGCGCACCCCCGCGCCCTTCCTTTTCCCCTTCGGCGGTCGCGCGAAGGGCTTCGTTCCAATCGCCATAGCCCGTCGGCGGCAGACGCATTTCCGCCTCCAGGCCGAGCGTCTCAAGGCGGTGCTTCAGCCGGCGGCCGGCGGTCTCGCCGGCGAGACCCCGATCCGCGGCGATCATCACTGTCTGGACACCGGGCGGCGGCGTCCAGGCCGCCAGATTTCCGGCGGAGAGCAGCGCCCAACCGGGCAAATCGAACCCGCGCATGGCCGACAGAGTGGTGACGACCCCTTCCGCCACCAGCATCCTGCGACCGGCGACGGACAAACGGACGGCCGCGCCCGGCGGAACACAGCCCACGGTCTTGCGCGACACGGCCAAGTGCACGGCTTGGCGCGCCGCGGCGTCGAGATAGGTCAGCTCCACCCCGGTCGTGCCCCCGTCCGGGTCGCTGATGCGGGCCATCAGAGCCCGCAGGGTCGCCCCCCCGGTCCGATAGACCGAGACGGGCGCGGCGGGATGTTCGAGAAGGTCGCAAAGTCCGGTAGTCCATTGGACGCCGCGCCGACGCAGATGACGGGCGGCCAAGCCCGACGGGCCGATCCTCACGCCCTGCGACCAGAGCCGCTCGGCCGTCTGCCGACGGACGCGCGTATCCGGACGCGCGGCCGACGCGGCGCCGGACAGCGGCGAGCCCATCGGTCGGCTCGTCGCGTCCACGAGGCCGCGACGGCGCAGATCCGCCATCACCGCCCGCCAGTCCGAACCTCCGAAGGAATGGGCCACGACGCGTCCTTCCGTCAGCCACAGGGAAACGGAGCGGTCCTCGCCGGAATGGCCGGGCCCGGGCACATTGGCGCGCGCGCCGTTGTGATAGAGATCGCCGCCGAGGGCGGCGACGATGAAGCGCAGGCTCATGAAAGCAGCCCCATCTGCCGGAAGCTGGCCGTGCCCTCCCGACCCACCACGAGGTGATCGTGCACCGGGATGTCGAACAACCGCGCCGCATCGACCACCTTGCGCGTCATGGCGATGTCGGCCTGCGACGGCCGGGGATCGCCGGACGGGTGATTGTGGATCAGGATAAGGGCGGACGCGCCCGCCTCGAGCGCCCGGCGCACCACCTCGCGCGGATAAACCGGGGCGTGGTCAACCGAGCCATCCGCCGCCGCCTCGTCACAAAGCAGGCGGTTCTTCTTGTCGAGATAAAGAACTCGGAACTGTTCCCTTGGCCGATGGCCCAGTGAAACTCGGGCGTAGGCGACGAGGCTCGACCATGAGGTGATCACCGGCTGACGGCTGGCGGTTTCCCGGGCGAGGTGTTCGATCAGCCCCGCGAGACGTTTGATTCTGTCGACCGCCTTCTGGTCGAGACCGTGACGTTTCAATTCCGCGGGGTCGGCGTGAAGAAAGGCGCCGACGGTGTCGAACCGGCGCTGGAGCGCGCCGGCCAGCGCGCCATCAGCGGGGAGGTCGAGATCGATGAGCAGGCGGTGCAGCCAGGCGCAACCGCCGCCGTCGGGGCCGGATTCAGCTCGACCGGAAGGGGACAGCCGCTCCGGGTCGGGTGGCGCGATGAGGGCGAGAGACATGATGAACTCCGTTCTCCGCTCCGAAGCGGAGCGCTCTCCGCCGCCCTCCCCCTTTCTTCCAGTCGCCCTATGATGCGTTGAGAATTATACTGGCAGGGAGTATGGCGAGGCCTATAAGCGCCGGTCTCGCGCGCGCTCTCGAAAGGACGCCCATGGCGCACATCGTCGCCAGTAAGGCCAAGCTCCTCGCTCGCGTGCGCCGGGTTGCTGGCCAGGTGGCCGCGCTCGAGCGCGCCATCGGCGACGAGGCTGACTGCACGGCCGTCCTGCAGCAGGCCGCGGCGGCGCGCGGCGCCTTGAGCGGCCTGGTCGAGGCGCTGATCCTCGACCACATCGAACATCACATTGCCGCCGCAGACCTTAACCCCGTCGCGCGCCGTAAGGGCGCGGATGACCTGATCGCCCTCCTGGGACGGTACAAATGACTCATGTGGTCGCCACGGCGCAGGCGCTGGATGAAGATCTGCACGACCATGTCTTCCTCGGCGTAAAGCACGACGAGAATGCGCGGCGGACCCTATGGGTCGTCGGCCTGACGGCCGTCATGATGGTCGCCGAGATCACCTGGGGCTATCTGACCGGGTCGATGGCGCTGCTGGCGGACGGCTTCCATATGGCGACGCATGCGGGCGCCCTCGGCGTCGCCGCGGGCGCCTATGCCTACGCCCGGCGATACGCACGGGATCCGCGCTACAGCTTCGGCACGGGCAAGGTGGGCGACCTGGCCGGCTTCGCCTCGGCCCTGATCCTGGGCGTGGTGGCGCTCGGCATCGGCGTCGAGTCGGTGCGCCGACTCTTCGAGCCGACCTCGATCGCGTTCGGAGAGGCGGCGATCGTCGCCGCAGTGGGTCTGGCGGTCAACGTCGTAAGCGCCGTGCTCCTGGCGGGCGGGCACCATCATCATCACGGCCATCATGCTCACGACCACGGGCATGACGGTCACCATCACAGCCATGGCCAAGACAACAATATGCGTTCCGCTTACCTGCACGTGCTGGCGGACGCCCTGACCTCGGTCTTGGCGATCATCGCTCTGCTTTCGGGACGCTATCTCGGCTGGAGTTGGCTGGACCCGCTGATGGGGGTGGTCGGAGCGGCGGTGATCGCCCGTTGGTCCTGGATGCTCATGCGCGACACCTCGGCCGTCCTGCTGGACCGCACCGACGAGCATGTCGCCGCCGAGGTTCGCGACGAGATCGAGCGTCCCGGCGACGCCGCAATCATCGACCTCCACGTGTGGCGCATCGGCCCGGAGGCGCACGCAGCCATCGTCAGCGTGCGCGCTTCCCAAGACATGACGGTCGAGCAAATCCTCGCCCGTTTGAAGCCCGTGCATGAACTCAAGCACACCACGATCGAGATCCGCTGAGGCCCCGGGCCTGCCTTGGACCGTCCCTAGGGCGTCGGCGTTCAGGGCCTCGATCATATTGACCGACACGCGCCAAGATCGCCAAAGCCGACTTTTCGACGCCGCCCGACTGCCGGAGCCCGTCCTCCCCCGCAGGTGTCCAAACCTCTATGAACCGCAAAGCCTTCGCCCGAGCAATCGACCGGCTATCATCCGAGGACGCCATCGCCGCCTTGGGGCCACCGGATGAGGCGCTCGACATTGAGGAGCTGGCGGGACTCCTCGAGCGAGCCGGCCGCCTGTTGTTCCGGATGGCCAATGCGGACCGGGAAGCCGGGCGCGACGCGTTCATCAACGCCTTGGCCACGGCGGTCGCCGTCCGCCTCGGACCGGCCGCCGGAGACCGGATCGCCGCCGTCGGCGATTTGATGCGGGAGCTGGAAGCGGGCTATCGGGACATCGCGCACGGCCTCGCGACCGCCGCCGTCTCGGCCCTGCCGCTGGGCCGCCAAATCCTCGCGGTCCTCCACCGGACGGCGTTGGAGGCCGACGACATTCGGCGGCATGTCGACACCGCGCTGGCGAAAGCCGAGGCGATCGTCCCTGGCCAGCCGCTGCACGTCGTGACCGAAGACGGCTCCGTCTACGAGGCGAACGCCGGCTTGCAGTTCCACGTCTCGAACCTCGGCTCGTCCCTGAAGCTGCTCGTCGGCCGGCTGGACGGAGATCGCGCCCGGGGTCCCGTCGTCCTTCCGCCGCTCGGCGAAACAACGGAGGAGGAGCGGTTCAAGGCAGGGACCAGCGGCCTCCTAGCCACGGCTGTGCGGCGCTGGCGGCGCCTGGAGGAACGGCGCCGCTTCTGGGGCGGCGAGCTTCTCGTCCATCGCCCGCCAGACCTTCCCGTCGACGTCGCTCCGACATTCGAGGTTATCCGCGAGCATCGCCGGTCGGTCGATGACCTCTGGGACATCATCGCCAACGAACGCCAGAAGGACGTCTTCCAGCGGCAGGCCGACGACGTGGCGCTCAAACTCGCCGACTTCGACTATGGAGGTCTTGATCGCCCCCCGGGACTGGGCCCCGGCGAACTGTTCTCCCTGGGCGAGGCCGCCGCTTTGCAGGCGCTTTCAGGACTGCTGTTCGCCCCAGCCTTCGCACCAGACCAGCGGTTTCAGGGCCTCACCCTGCGGGAATGGGTCCGGGGCTACGCCGTTCTGCAGGCGCTCGGCGAGCGCGCGGTCGAGAGGGAGACGACTGCCTATGATCGCAGCCTCGCCCCCTTCCGGCCCGGCGAATTGGAAACGACGCTCGTCGCGGCAGGGCTGACGACCTCGACGGCCGCCCGGTTCATCGCCTGCGCGACGCTGTCGGATCATTCGGATGACATCTTCGACTGCCCGCTATTGCGCATGTCCGACGGCGGCAACCTGCTGTTCACGCCCGCCGTCACCACGGTCGTCATCGCGCGGGTGGTCCTCTCCAATCTGGCGGCCCTCGGCGAGCGTTTCGAGAACAAGGGCGATTGGTTCGAAGCCGAGGTGCTGGCCTTCTTCAAAAGTCGCGGCTTTTCCGCCTTCACGATCAAGGCGATCCTGATCGCCGGCAATCCCTATCAGCTCGACGTCCTGGTTCCGTGGGACGACCACCTGTTTGTCTTCGAATGCAAGAACGAAGCCCTGTCAGGGGGCGAGCCGGTGGCGGCCTATAATTTCGAGCGTGGCCGGCAAGGCCACCTCGCCCAGATCCAGCGGCAGGTGGACGGCCTCAAGGCGCACCCGGAGCTCGCCTTGCAGGCCGGCGGCCCCGACCCGCGAACATTGAAGATCGTTCCAGCGGTCCTCTACGCGTTCCCCTACGCGCGCCCGACTGAGGGCAACGAGGTTTTCATCGCAGACTGGTCCGGCGTCACAAGGTTCTTCCGCGGCCCGACGCTCGGCTTCAGCACCCGTCACTCGCTCGGCGACGGCGAGGTGCTCACTCGACACCATGAGACGGCGAGGCTGTGGCAGGGCGAAACCCCGACGATCGCTGATTTCGTCGCTCACCTTCGCACACCCAGCCAGGTGACGCTGAAGGCTGAGGCGCTGGAGATCGTGCCAGGCGATTTCTACCTGTGCGACCACCGCGGCGCGCGAACCGTGGATGTCGTCACGGGGAACCCGCCGTCCGTCGTGGCGAACCCGCGGGCCGACCGCGCACTTCGGGCGAGCATCGCGCGGGCCGAGCGGGAGGCGCGAGCGATCACGCGGCGAAAGCTTGAGCGAGAGCTGCGTCAGAGCGCCCGACGGGCCCGCAAGATGCGCGACGTCAGCACACCGCCATCGGCGTGAACAGCTCAGTTTGAACGGCGACCTACGGCGCGCTCGATAGGCAAGAGGGTTTTTAAATCCCGGCGATGACGAACCAGCCCGTGCGCCGACGAACCAAATACGCGCGACGTGAAGACGCGAAGCGTGTGCGCTCCCCAGCCACGAGCCCTTGTCGCGGGAGAAGCTCTGAACAGAGCGCTGGTGCGATCCGACGCGAGAACCGAATCAAAGTGAGGCCATCCCGGCAACACACTGCTCTGCGGCGCACAGCGGTGACACGCCGAATCGAGGCTGTGCCCCATATGTGCCCCAAACTGAAATTGCGAAGGGGCCACCCAGAGGCAGCCCCTTCAAAACCATTCCAAATCAATGATTTAGATGGTCGGAGCGACAGGATTCGAACCTGCGACCCCTTGACCCCCAGTCAAGTGCGCTACCAGGCTGCGCCACGCTCCGAAGGCGCTCCCTATAGACGCGGGTTTCGCGCGCCGCAAACGCAAAAACAGGTTTTCCACCTAGCTTCTCAGAACAGCGTCCAGTCGGGCCTTGGCCTGTTCCAAATCCATCAGCACGACATTCAGCCGCTCAGTCACGCCGGACAGGGCCGGCGTCCTTGAAATCAGGGGCTCAGCCGGGGATTCGGCGTCGCGCGCCTCGATCAGGCCGGCCATGTCCGCGCCGACCAGCGTCTTGAGCCCCTGCTCCTTGTGCAGCCGTTGCACCCCGCGGATGGTCAGGCCGTCCTCGTGCAGCAGCCGCCGAACCGCCTTAAGCACGGCGATGTCCTGGGGCCGGTAGAATCGACGTCCACCGGCGCGCTTCACCGGCGTGACGAAGCTGAACTTGGTTTCCCAGAACCGCAGGACGTGCTGCGGAGCTCCGACCTCCTCGGCCGCCTCAGAAATGGTGCGGAAGGCGTCGGCGCTCTTGGCCAAGCGAATCAGGCCTCGACGACGGCGTCGTGAACCCGGCTCTTCATGATCTGAGAGGCGCGGAAGCTGATGACGCGACGGGGGTTGATCGCCGCCGGTTCGCCGGTCTTGGGGTTGCGGCCCATGCGGGCCCGCTTCTCACGCACCTGGAAGACGCCGAAACCCGACAGCTTGACGGTATCGCCCTTTTCAAGAGCCTCCACGATCAGCTCCAGCGTCCGTTCGACCAGGGACGAACACTCCTGGCGGGACAGACCGACCTCTTCATGCACGGCTTCGCAAAGGTCGGCGCGCGTTACGGTGTGGTTGCCCATCATAGTCCCGTCTGGAAACGATCTTCTGGGCGCATAGGGGCGCAAACTTCTCAGAAAATCAATGCCCGGCGCAGCGGTTAAAGCCTCAAGGCGCAGGCGCCCCAGGTCAGGCCGCCGCCCATGGCTTCCAACAGCACCATGTCGCCCTTCTTGATCCGCCCGTCCTGGATCGCCGCATCCAGCGCCAGGGGAATTGAGGCGGCGGAGGTGTTGGCGTGAAGAGCCACGGTCGAGATCACCTTGTTCTCGTCCAGACCCAATCGGTCGCCGACGCCCTTGATGATCCGCTGATTGGCCTGGTGCGGCACGAACCAATCGACGTCGGCCACCTCGATCCCGGCGGCCTCACAGGCCGCAGTGATGCCTTCGGCGATATTGACCACCGCATGGCGGAACACCTGATTGCCCGCCATCCGCAGATGGCCGACGGTTCCGGTCGACGCCGGCCCGCCGTCGACATAGAGCAAATCCGTCTTGGACCCGTCGGCGCGCAGGGCGAAGCCCAGCATCCCCTGGTCGGCGGCCGTCCCCTGCCCCTCGCGCGGCTCCAGCACCACGGCGCCGGCGCCGTCGCCGAACAGCACACAGGTCGTCCGGTCGGTCCAGTCCATCAGCCGCGTCATTTCCTCGGCGCCGATCACCAGGGCGCATTTCGACAGGCCGCGCGCCACGAAGCCGTCGGCCACGCTCAGCGCATAGACAAAGCCGGAACAGACCGCCTGAACGTCAAAGGCCACGCCGACGCCGGCGCCCAGCTTATGCTGAACGATGGAGGCGACGGCGGGGAAGGTCATGTCGGGCGTGGTCGTCGCCACGATGATCAGATCGACATCCGCCGCCGTCTTGCCGGCGTCTGCCAGGGCCTTCCTGGCGGCCTCGACCGCCAGATCGCTGGTCGGCTGGTCGTCGCGCGCCTTGTGGCGCTGTTTGATCCCCGTGCGCTCCTGGATCCATTCGTCGGAGGTGTCGACGATCTGGGCCAAGTCGGCGTTGGTGACGATCTGCTCCGGCAGATAGGAGCCGACGCCGGTCACGGCGCTGCGGGTGACGCTCACTGAAGGGGTTCTCCGGCGGGGGCGGCGGGCGCGCTGGAATGGTCGAACACGGCGTCCAGCTTGCCCAGATTGGCGCCGACCTTGGTCATATAGTCGCTGCGGGCCAGATCCACAGCGATACGGATGGCGTTTCCGAAGCCCTTGGCGTCGGCGCCGCCGTGGCTCTTCACCACAATCCCGTTCAGCCCCAGCAGGGGGCCGCCGTTGATGGCGCTGGGGTCGATCTTCTCGCGCATCTTCTTCAGGGCCGGCATGGCGATGGCGGCGCCCAGCTTGGCCTGCAGGTTCGAGGTCAGGGCCTCGCGCAGCAGGGCCGAGATATAGCGGGCCGTGCCTTCGGCCGTCTTCAGGGCGATATTGCCGGTGAAGCCGTCGGTGACGACCACGTCCACCGTGCCCTTGGCGATGTCGTCGCCTTCGACGAAGCCGTAATAATTCAGGTCGAACGGGCCGTCGCGCAGGATGGCGTGCGCCTCCTTGACCTGTTCATTGCCCTTCATGTCCTCGGAGCCGACGTTCAGCAGGCCGATGGTCGGGCGAACGGTGCCGCGCACCGCCGTCTGGAAAGCCTCGCCCATGATGGCGAACTCGACCAGTTGCTCGGCGTCGCTGCCGATGTTGGCGCCGACGTCCAGAACCGCCGTATGGCCCTTGAAGGTCGGCCAGCTGGCGACGATGGCCGGCCGCTCCAGGCCCGGCGCCGACATGCGCAGAATCAGTTTGGAGATGGCCATCAGGGCGCCGGTGTTGCCCGCCGAGACCACGCCGCCGGCCTCGCCGGTCTTAACCGCCTCGACGGCGTTCCATAGGCTCGAGCCCTTGCCCCGGCGCATGGCCTGGGCGGGCTTCTCGTCCATGGCCACCACCTTGTCGGTATGACGGATGTCGACCGTGTCGGCCGGCAGGCTGCAATGCGCCAACTCGGCGCGAATCCGGGTCTCGTCCCCATGCAGCAGGAAGCGGACTCCCTCCCCGCCATGGGCGCGGACAAAGCTTTGGACGCCCGGAACGACGACGGATGGGCCGTGATCGCCGCCCATGGCGTCAAGCGAGATCGTAACTGGGGCTGGCAAATGGACCTCGACTAACCGCGTCGTCTTGTCGCACGACACTGGATATAGGCGCCGGACGATAGCGCCGACGCCGGGGGATGCAACCGCACGGCCCCTGCGTCAACCTCAGCCTTGGTCGTCCTGCGGCTTCAGGGCCTTCAAAGCTGCAAAGGGCGAGATTTCGGCGGGCTCTTCCGGTTGCACGAACTGCGCCCCCGGCTTGCGCGGAAAGGGGTCCAGAGACAGGACCAGCTGCTCGACCGCATACTGCCCCAGGTCGATCTTGCCGTCCTCGATCAGGTCGGCGTCCTCCTCCTCCAGGGTGACTTCGATCTCGTCGGTCTGCTGCGGCTCGGCCTCGGCCAACTGAATCGAGAAGCGGCGGTCCACCTCGACCGGCAGGGGTTCCAAGGTCAGGCCGCAGGTCTGGATCGCATGGGCCGTGACGCGCCCCTTCATCGTCCACTCGCTGCTCGACGGGGTCGGCTTGACCTCGATCTCTACGGCGAAGGCGTCCAGGCCCTGCAGATCCAGGGCGCGCGCAATTCGCTGACGCGCCTCCGCGTCGGGCTCCAGGCGTCGGCTCAGCCCCGCGCCGATCTGATTGACCCGCACCGTCTCGCTGTAGGGGAGGCTTGCGCTCATGGTCTCAAACATCCGTCCAGGCCGGCTTCACCAGCACATCATTGAATTCCTGCGCCGCCAGGGCGGCTCGCGCGGCCAGGGCGTAGCGCGCCAAATCAGCCGCCTGTTCCGCCCGCGTCTCGCCATAGACATTGCGCGCCAGAGCTTCGGTCAGAGCCGCCGCATCGCCGTCGCGCAGCGGCGGCTCATAGGCGTTCATCCGGCCGTACAGGGCCTCGCCCAGCTTGCGCATCTTCTTGCCCACCGAAATGTCGCCGACGCCTTCTTCCCGCAACGCATGGTCCAGCGCCGAGACATAGACGTCGAACAGAGCCTGGGCCGCGTCTCGACCGCTCGGCGTGTTCTCATCGCGCAGCCGCAGCACCAGCAGCAGCACGTGCAGCGTATAAAGTTCGAACCGCGCGTCGATCCGGTCAGCCACGCCCAGTCGCGTATAAAGTCCCGGCCGGCGCGCCTGCTCCACCGAAAGGGCGTACAGGGCGTCGCCAATGCGGACGCCTTCGCGGGGTTTGAACAGGTTTTTCAGCATGGCTTTAAACGGCCCCTTTTCCGCCGCGCCGTTGAACTAGGACGCAGGTCCGTCTAGGTCAAAGATCTTGTTCTCTCGCAGGCGCCCGATCATGTCTCGTTTCGTCCCGCTTTTCGTCGCCGTTTCCCTGGGCGGCCTGTCCGCCGCCTGCGCGCCGATGGTCGGCTCCAACGGCTTTCAGGTGATCGACGCCAAGCCCCAGGACGTGGTCGCCGGAACCGACACCAAGGAGACGGTGCTGGCGCGGCTGGGCTCGCCCTCGACCACCTCGACCTTCGAACCGGACCAGGTCTGGTACTACATCAGCCAGACCACTGAGAAATACACCTACAACCTGCCGGTCGTCTCGAGCCGCACGGTGACCGAAATCACCTTCGAGCCGAACGGCGACAAGGTCGCCGCCGTGCGCACCCTGGGCCTGGCGGACGGCGAACAGATCGCCATGAACAGCCGCGAAACCCCGACGCGCGGCCGCGCCCTGACGGTTCTGGAGCAGCTGCTGGGCAACGTCGGCCGCGGCCAGCTGCCGCGCACCGAGGACGACACTCCCGGTCAACGCCGCCCGGACTGATCCCCGGCGCATCGCCCAAGGAAAAACGCCCCGGAGAATCGCTCTCCGGGGCGTTTTCACGTCAGCCGACCGTCCCGCTGGCCAGCACCGCCAGCAGCAGCAGGGCCACGATATTGGTGATCTTGATCATCGGATTCACCGCCGGCCCCGAGGTGTCCTTATAGGGGTCGCCCACGGTGTCGCCCGTGACGGCCGCCTTGTGGGCCTCCGATCCCTTGCCGTGCACCACGCCGTTCTTGTCGGTGAAGCCCTCCTCGATCACCTTCTTGGCGTTGTCCCAAGCGCCGCCGCCCGAAGTCATCGACACGGCCACGAACAGGCCGGTGACGATCACCCCCATCAGCATGGCGCCCAAGGCCGCAAAGGCGTTGGCCTTGTCCGAGATGGCCATGACGGCGACGAACAGGACGATGGGCGACAGGACCGGCAGCAGCGACGGCGCGATCATCTCGCGAATCGCCGCCTTGGTCAGGATGTCGACCGCCCGTCCGTACTCGGGCTTGACCTGATAGGTCATGATGCCGGGGTTCTCGCGGAACTGGCGCCGCACCTCGGCCACGACAGACTCGGCGGCGCGCCCCACCGCCATCATCGACATGCCGCCGAACAGGAAGGGCAACAGCCCCCCGAACAGCAGGCCCACGACCACATAGGGGTTGGTCAGGTCGAAAGCGACCGTCCCCATGTCGGCGAAGAAGGGATAGTCGGACGGATTGGCCGAGAAATATTGCAGGTCCGACGTATAGGCCGCGAACAGCACCAGCGCCCCCAGGCCCGCCGAGCCGATGGCGTAGCCCTTGGTCACGGCCTTGGTCGTGTTGCCCACGGCATCCAGCGCATCGGTCGAATGCCGCACCTCGCTGGGCAGGCCCGCCATTTCGGCGATCCCCCCGGCGTTGTCCGTCACCGGCCCAAAGGCGTCCAGGGCCACGATCATCCCCGCCACGCCCAGCATGGTGGTGGTGGCGATGGCGATGCCGAACAGGCCCGCCAGCTGGAAGCTGGCCACGATGCCGACGATGATGGTCAGGGCCGGAAGCGCGGTGGCCTCCAGCGAGACCGCCAGGCCCTGGATCACATTGGTCCCGTGGCCCGACACCGAGGCGTTGGCCACCGACCGCACCGGTCGGAAGCCCGAACCGGTGTAGTATTCCGTCACCACCACAATGGCCGCCGTCACCGCCAGCCCGACCATGCCGGACCAGAACAGGGCCATGGGCTGGATGACCAGGCCGCCGGTCGTCGTCACCGGCCCGCTCACCATCTGGTCGATCACCCACCAGACCGCGCCGATGGACAGGACGCCGGTCACGATCAACCCCTGATACAGGGCGCCCATGATGTTCTGGCTCTTGCCCAGCCGCACGAAGAAGCTGCCGATGATCGAGGTCACGATACAGACCGCGCAGATCGCCAGCGGCAGCACCATCAGCATGTCCACATAGGGCTGGCCGCGGAAGAAGATGGCCGCCAGAACCATGGTCGCCACCGTCGTCACCGCATAGGTTTCGAACAGGTCGGCCGCCATGCCGGCGCAGTCGCCGACGTTGTCGCCGACATTGTCGGCGATGGTGGCGGCGTTGCGGGGATCGTCCTCAGGGATGCCCGCCTCGACCTTGCCCACCATGTCGCCGCCCACGTCGGCGCCCTTGGTGAAGATGCCGCCGCCCAGTCGCGCGAAGATCGAGATCAGCGAGGCGCCGAAGCCCAGGGCCACCAGACCGTCGATCACTTCGCGCCCGACCGGGTCCAGCCCCATGTGGTGCGTCAGCACGATGTAGTAGCCCGACACCCCGATCAGGGCGCCGCCCGCCACGAACATGCCGGTGATCGCGCCCGACCGGAAGGCCAGGTTCAGCCCCTTGGACAGGCTTTCGGAGGCCGCCTGGGCCGTGCGTACATTGGCCCGCACCGAGATCAGCATCCCGGCGTAACCGGCCGCGCCCGACAGGACCGCCCCGATCAAAAAGCCTACGGCCGCATAGGGGCCGATCAGCAGATAGGCGGCGATCAGGATCACGATCCCCACCAGGCCGATGGTCAGATATTGCCGCTTCAGATAGGCCGAGGCGCCTTCCTGAATGGCGGCGGCGATCTCTCGCATCTTGTCGTTGCCGGTGCTCGCCTTCATCAGGGCGGCGGTCTGAACGGCGCCGTAAAGCACCGCCAGAACACCGGCCGCGAAGACCAGCGTGAGATAGGTCGTCATTGGCGTTTCCATGCCCTTGCAAACAGGCGCGCAGGCCTGGCGCGGCGGGCGGGCCTTAGAGCCTCTGTCCGCCTTCCGGTCCCCCCGCACGCGGCGAGCGCGTCATTGCGCCCCTTGGGATTTTGCAGAGGGAGCGTGTCACGGGCGTCAAGTTGACGCAACCGTGATCGTTGACCGCTAGTGAGCGGTCGGCATGCCGGAGCGACGGCGTGGATTCTGGGCGATGATCTCGACGCCGGTCACCGAGCCCCGGCCGGAGAGGGTGTTGGCGGCGGCCACCACGGTGGCTGACATGCGTCGCTCGTCCAGGCGCGTCCAGTCCCCTGGAACCGTGAAGGGGGTGCGGTGCGCCGCCCTGACCAGGGCGTCGCGGAAGAAGGCCTCCTTCAGCCGCATCTGATCGGCGGTCTTGCCCGCGCCGAGTATGAGGCGCAGCGAGACGAAGACATAGTTCCGCAACCGGCCGTCGGCGATGACTGGCAGACCCACCCCGGCTATGCCGAGTGTCGCAGGGCCTTCGGCCGCCTTCTCGGAGGAGGCGGCGGCGGAGCCGGCGGCGCTCCCGGCGAGGGCGACGGTTCCGGCGGCGATGAAGCTTCTGCGATCCATGCGGCCAGCCTTAGCGGTCTTGGGTTAGGATTCCCTTGCGAAAGGCCTAGCCATGGGTCCAGCCGGCGCGCCCCGGCGTCAGGGGCCGGCCGGCGTAGGAGACCGTGACCCCGGCGCCGGCCCGCACCTCACCCAGCAGGGTCAGGCGAACCCGCCGCCGGTCCGCCTCTCGGCGCAGCGTCTCCAACAGCCGGGCGGGGGCGGTGAAGACGATCTGGTAGTCGTCGCCCCCGGTCGCCAGATCCTCCAGCGCCGCCTGAGGGTCGACGCGGGCTTCGAACCAGGCCCTGGCGGCCGCCGACAGGGGCAGGCTGTCCAGGTTCAGGTCTATGGCGACGCCGCTGGCGTTGGCGATATGCGTCAGATCGGCGACCAGCCCGTCGGAGACGTCGGCCGCCGCAGTGGCGTGGGCGGCGATCACCTCGGCGAAATCCTGCTGAGGCGTCGGCTGGCGGTAATGGTCGATCAGAAAGGCCAGCCGCTCGGGATCGAGCGTCAACTGGCCCCGCGCCGCCTGAAGCCCCAGGAGGCCGTCGCCGATCGTGCCGGTCACGAAGACCAGATCCCCCGCCTCGGCTCCAGCGCGCGACACCGCCCCCCCGGCCGGAACCCAGCCCAGGGCGGTTAGGGAGAAGGCGGCCGGGCCCGGCGTCTTCACCGTGTCCCCGCCCATCAGAAAGACCCCGAACCGGGCCTGATCCTGGGCCAGGCCCGCGGCGAAGGCCTCGCGCTCCGGCCAGCCGCAACGCTCCGACCAGGCGCAGGCCAGCAGATAGCCGAAGGCTTCAGCCCCCTTGGCCGCCAGGTCCGACAGGTTCACACGCAGCAGCTTTCTGGCCACCGTATCCAGGGGGTCGTCGGGCAGGAAATGGACGCCTTCGACGATGGCGTCCTTGGTCAGGACCAGATCATAGCCGGGCCGGGACGGCAGGACCGCCACATCATCGACCAGCCCCCTGCCCCACTCCGGATGGGCCAGGGGCCGCAGCAGCGTCTCGATCGTCTCGAACTCGCCCGCGACGTCGAGCGCGGGCATCAGCGGCGGACGTCTCTGGCGACGCCGTCCAGAGCAGCGTTGACGAACCGGGCCTCGGCGTCGTCGAAGAAGGCCTTGGCCAGTTCGACATATTCGTCGATCACCACTTCGCGCGGCGTCTCCGGATGTTTGATCAGCTCCCAGGCGCCCGAACGCAGCAGGGCGCGCAGGGTGGCGTCGATCCGCTCCAACCGCCAGTTGGACGCCAGCCGGGCCTTGATCGCCGCGTCGATCTCGCGCTGGCTTTCGATCACGCCGCGCACGATGTCGGCGAAATAGGCTTCATCCGCCTCGGCCAGGGCCTCGCCCTCGATGTCGGCGTCGAAGCGGAAGTTGGAGAATTCGGTGATCACCGTCTCCACCCCCTCGCCCGCCAGCTCCATCTGGTACAGGGCCTGGACGGCGGCGAGGCGCGACACGGTGCGCGCCCGGCGCTGTTTGGAGCTCAGATGGGGCTCGGCCCGCTGTTTCTCGGCTTCGGCCAGTTGTTCGAGGACGGCCTTGACGCTGTTCGGTTCAGTCATGCGCCGAGGCCTAGCCGCAACCGCTTCTTCAATGCAATGAGGTCCAGACAGGCTTTGGCCGCTCCACCGCCCTTATCCCCTTCGGAAAGCCGCGCCCGGGCCCAGGCCTGATGCTCGTCCTCGGTCGTCAGAATGCCGTTGCCGACGATCAGCCCCTTGACGCCCAGGGCCATCAGCCCGGCCGCCGACTGGTCCGAGACGATCTCGAAATGATAGGTCTCGCCGCGGATCACGCAGCCCAGGGCCACATAGCCGTCATAACGCGGCGCGGTCGGGAACCGCCCGGCCTCCTCGGCCATGGCGATCACCGCCGGGATCTCCAGGGCGCCCGGCACGGTGACGACGTCGAACAGGGCGCCGCGCGCCTTCAGCGTCTCCTTGGCGCCCTCCAGCAGGGCGTCGGCCAGTTCGTCGTAGAAGCGCGCCTCGACGATCAGAATACGGGGTGCGTCGGTCACGCCTTGTCTTCTCCATCCATATCGCGCCAGCCGACGATGCGCAGGCCATAGCCTTCCAGCGCCGTCGGTTCAGGTCGCGTCGAACTCATCACGATCATATCCTTGACGCCCAGGTCCAGCAGGATCTGCGCGCCCACGCCATAGGCCCGCAACGACCGATCGACCGCAGCCGGCCGATCCACCCCCGCCAGACGCTCCGCCAGCGCGTTCAGGGCTGGGTCGCGCAGGAAGACGACCACGCCCGCGCCGTCATGCTCGGTAATCTGTTTCAGAGCCTTTGGCACATAGTCCTGGCGCGTCTCGACATGGCCCAGGAGGTCGCAGGCGAAGTCCACCTGGTGCATCCGCACCAGGGTCGGTTTGGACGGGTCGATCCGGCCGTGGACCAGGGCGACGTGTTCCGCCCCCTCGATCGTGTTCTTGTACAGCATCAGCCGGAACGGCCCGCCGTGGACGCTCTCGAACGGCGTATCCATGATCCGTTCGACGAACCGCTCGGTGCGGCGGCGATAGGCGATCAGGTCGGCGATGGTGCCGATCTTCAGCCCGTGCAGCTGGGCGAAGGCGACCAGATCCGGCATCCGCGCCATCTCGCCGTCGTCCTTGATGATCTCGCAGATCACCGCCGCCGGGGTCAGGCCGGCCATGCGGCTGATGTCGACGGAAGCCTCGGTATGGCCGGCGCGGACCAGCACCCCGCCGTCGCGCGCCACCAGGGGAAAGATGTGGCCGGGCGAGACGATGTCGTCCATGCCCTTCGAGGCGTCGGTCGCCACCTGGATGGTCCGCGACCGGTCGGCCGCCGAAATACCCGTCGTCACGCCTTCCTTGGCCTCGATCGAGACGGTGAAGGCGGTCTTCATGCTCTCGCGATTGTCGGCGGCCATCGGCGGCAGCCGCAGCTGCTGCGCCCGCTCGGCCGTAAGGGCCAGGCAGACCAGACCGCGGGCCTGTTTGATCATGAAGTTGATCTGATCCGGGGTGGCGAACTGGGCGGGGATGATGATGTCCCCCTCGTTCTCGCGATCCTCGGCGTCCACCAGGATGTAGGGACGGCCGTTGCGGGCGTCCTCCAATATGTCCTCGATGGGACTGATCGGGCTGTCGTTCATGTTCGCGGCCAGCATCTGGCGTTCCTTCGGCATCAAGCCGTCTCCTGCCACCGCGCCAGGTAGCGCGCCAGCATGTCGATCTCGAGATTGACCGGATCGCCGACCTTCAGGCGGCCCAGGGTCGTCACTTCCCACGTATGCGGAATGATATTCAACGAAAACACCCGGTCTTGCACGGCGTTGACCGTCAGCGACACCCCATCCACCGTGATCGACCCCTTGGCGGCGATATAGCGGTGCAGCGGCGCCGGGGCCTCGACCTCGATCCGGTGCGAGCCCCCTTCGGGCGTGATGGAGACGACCCGGCCCAGGCCGTCGACGTGACCCGAGACGACGTGGCCCCCCATCTCGTCGCCCAGGCGGGCGGCCCGTTCCAGATTGACGCCGTCGCCGGCCTTCCAGCCGCCCAGCGTCGTCTTGGACAGGGTTTCGTTCGACACCTCGACGGCGAACCAGTCGGGGCCCTTCTCCGTCACGGTCAGGCAGCAGCCCGCATGGCTGATCGAGGCGCCCAGGTCGATGGAGGCCACGTCCCAGCCGGTCTGAATCTCATAGCGGCGGTCGCGCTCGGTCGCGCGGACGTCGCGGACGCGGCCGATGTCGGTGACGATGCCTGTGAACATGAGACGACCGGTCCCCCTTCGGACCCGAAAAAATACAGTCTAATGTGTCCAGATCGTCCGAAACAGTCCGACCCGGACACCGAAAAACAGTGTCCAAAGTGTCCGATCTGTCCGATGGCCGTCAGATGCGGGCGTAGCTTTCCCACAGATCGTCCCCGACGGGCCGGACATCCAGGCGTCGGAAGTTGGGGGCCTCGGCCAGCTTTGCAAGGGCCAGGGAGGCCACGCAGGGCCGCCCCTCCCCGCCCAACAGGATCGGCGCCCGAAACCATTCCAGACGATCCACCGCCCCCGCGCGCAGAAAGGCGGCGGCCACCTGGCCTCCGCCCTCGATCAGGACCGAGGCGACGCCGACCGCCTTCAGCGCCTTCAGCACGGCCGGCACGGCGGGGCGTCCGTCCTGTGTCTCGACCTGCCGCACCTCGGCGCCCCCGACCGGACGCGGCGCGACGGCGGTCAGGATCAGACTGTTCGGCCCCGCCAGTTTGGCCGTCTCCGGGGTTCTGAGCCGGCTGTCCAACACCACCCGCAGCGGCTGATCGACGCTGCGGCCCGGCAGGCGGGCGGTCAGTTCGGGGTCGTCGTGGAGCACGGTCTCGACCCCCACCAGAATGGCGTCATGGGCGGCCCGCAGCCTGTGCCCCTCAAGCCGGGCCGCCTCGCCGGTGATCCAGCGGCTTTCGCCCGAGGCCGTGGCGATGCGGCCGTCCAGCGAGGTGGCCAGCTTCAGGGTGACGCGCATCAGCTCTTGCCGGACGGCTCGTCAAAGCCTTCATCGCCCAGGAATTTGGCGAAGTCGCCCGTGTGCCGAAAGTCCTTGTAGACCGAGGCGTAGCGGACATAGGCCACCTCATCCACGCCCTTCAGCGCCTTCATGATGAAGTCGCCGACGACGCTGGAAGCGATTTCGGTCTCGCCCAGGCTTTCAAGCTGGCGGACGATCCGATTGACCATCTGTTCGACCTGTTCGGCATGGACCGGGCGTTTGCGCAGGGCCACGCCCAGCGACCGCTCCAGCTTGTCCCGGTCGAACGGGGTGCGCCGCCCGTTGCGCTTCAGGATCACCAGTTCGCGCAGCTGGACCCGTTCGAAGGTGGTGAAGCGCCCGTTGCAGTTCGGACAGGACCGCCGCCGTCGGATCGCCGAGCCGTCGTCCGACGGCCGGCTGTCCTTAACCTGGGTGTCCTGATGACCGCAGAAGGGGCACTTCATCGGTCATCTCATCCGTAGATGGGGAAGCGGTTCGTCAGTTCGCGCACCTGGGCCGCCACGCCCGCGACCACGGCCGGATCGGCTTCATCGCCGCCGTTCATCGAGGAGACGACGTCGGCGATCCAGTGACCGATCTGCTTGAACTCCTCCTCGCCGAAGCCCCGCGTGGTGCCCGCCGGCGTGCCCAGGCGAACGCCCGAGGTGACGGTGAAGGGCGCCGTGTCGAACGGCACGCCGTTCTTGTTGCAGGTCATCAGCGCCTTTTCGAGCTCGTGCTCGGTCGCCTTGCCGGTCACGCCCTTGGGCCGCAGATCGACCAGCATCAGATGGCTGTCGGTGCCGCCCGAGACGATGGCCAGGCCGCGCTCGACCAGGACGCCGGCCAGGGCCTGGGCGTTCTTGACCACCTGCTGGGCGTACAGCTTGAACTCGGGCTGCAGCGCCTCGCCGAAGGCCACGGCCTTGGCCGCGATCACATGCTCCAGCGGCCCGCCCTGGAGGCCCGGGAAGACGGCCGAGTTGATCTTCTTGCCCAGTTCGACATCGTTGGACAGGATCATGCCGCCGCGCGGCCCGCGCAGGGTCTTGTGCGTCGTCGTGGTCACGACATGGGCGTGCGGGATCGGATCGGGATAGGCGCCCCCGGCCACCAGGCCGGCGTAGTGGGCCATGTCCACCATCAGATAGGCGCCGACGCTGTCGGCGATCTCGCGGAACCGCTTGAAGTCGATGTGGCGGCTGTAGGCCGAGGCGCCGGCCAGGATCAGCTTGGGCTTCTCGCGCTCGGCCATTTCGGCCACATGGTCATAGTCGATCAGATGGGTGTCTTCGGTGACCTTGTAGGTCACCGGGCGGAACCACTTGCCCGACTGGTTCGCCGGCGACCCGTGGGTCAGGTGCCCGCCGCAGGCCAGGTCCATGCCCAGAAAGGTGTCGCCCGGCTGCAAGAGCGTAAAGAAGACCGCCTGGTTGGCCTGGGCGCCCGAGTGGGGCTGCACATTGGCGAAGGCCGCGCCGAACAGCTTTTTCGCCCGTTCGCGCGCCAGATCCTCGGTCACGTCCACATATTCGCAGCCGCCGTAGTAGCGGCGCCCCGGATAACCCTCGGCGTATTTGTTCGTCAGAACCGAGCCTTGGGCGTCCAGCACCGCCTGGGAGACGATGTTCTCGGACGCGATCAGCTCGATCTGCTCCTTCTGCCGGCCCAGCTCCCCTTGAATGCCCTTGAAGACGTCCGGATCGGCGTCGGCCAGGGTCTTGGTGAAATAGGCGTCATGGGTGAAGGCGGTCACGTCGGAATCCCCGCATCTGAGAAGGCCGCCTATCTAGTCCCCAGCGGAGCGAACCACAATATCTTGTGTCCCAGCCGCCCATTCACGCCGCAGCAGGCCGTAGACCAGCATGTCGCACAGGCCCTTGTGCGTGGTTTCATGCTCCCGCAACCGTCCTTCCAAGGAAAAGCCCAGGCGCTCGGCCAAGCCGGCGGACGGCCGGTTGTCCGCATCGATCTCCGCATAGATCCGACGGCACGACGGATCGGTGAAGAGATGGGACACCAGGGCCGTCATGCACTCCCGCGCCACGCCCTGCCCCTGGCGGTCGACGACGGTGACATAGCCGACCTCCAGAACGCCCTCGTCGCGTCCTGGAAAGGCGACGTAGCGTCCAGCGACCGCGCCGGTTTCGCGGTCCACCGCCGTCCAGCTTCGGCCCGGCCAGGTCGGATCGACCAGCCAATCGGCCAGATCGGCCTCGCTACGGAAGGCGGGTCGCGACATATACAGACACTGGTCGTCGCGCGAGAGGGTTGGAAACAGCGCCGCCGCGTCCTCGCGGACCAACGGCCGCATCAGGAAGCGGGGCGTGTGGAGGGTGGGCGTCGGGCGCATGCCGCCGCTATAGGGCCACGAGAACGGCGGCGCTATCGCCCCCTCTCCGCCCGGCCGGCCTCCAGCGCTCGCCTCAGCTTGGCGATCGCCACCCGCTCGACGGCCTTGGGTTCGTTCGCCGGCCCCATGGCGCTGACCTCGCGGCCGGTCGCGACGTGGATGGCCGAGCATTTGACATAGGGACCGTTGCGGACGAACTCGACGATGATCTCGCCGAGGTCGTCGCCGGTCGTCATGCGGCGACGGGCCGGCGCGCCACGTTGCAGTGGGAGAAGAGCTTGTCCATCGCCTGGACCAGATGGTCCATCATCGCGTCCGTATGGTTGGGCGAGGGCGTGAAGCGCAGCCGCTCGGTCCCCTTGGGCACGGTCGGATAGTTGATCGGCTGAACATAGACGCCGAAGTCTTCCAGCAGCATGTCCGAGATCATCTTGCAGTGGACCGGATCGCCGACATGGACCGGGACGATGTGGCTCTCGGACTCCATGACCGGAATGCCGACGGCGGCGAAACGGGCCTTCAGGGTCGCGGCGCGTTCCTGATGGCGTTCGCGCAGTTCGGGATGGGCCTTCAGATGGCGCACCGAGGCCAGGGCCCCCGCCGTCAGGGCCGGCGGCAGGCTGGTGGTGAAGATGAAGCCCGAGGCCCAGCTGCGCACGGCGTCCACGATCACGGCGTCGGCCGCGATATAGCCGCCCATGACGCCCACGGCCTTGCCCAGGGTGCATTCGATGATGTCGATCTGGTCCAGGACCCCGTCCCGCTCTGCGACGCCGGCGCCGGTCGCGCCGTACAGGCCCACGGCGTGGACCTCGTCCAGATAGGTCAAGGCGCCGTACTGGCGCGCCAGGGCGATGGTGCCGGCCAGGTCGGCGATGTCGCCGTCCATCGAATAGACGCTCTCGAAGGCGATCAGCTTGGGCGCCTCGGCCGGGGCGGCGGCCAGCAGGGCCTCCAGATGCTCAAGGTCGTTGTGACGGAACACATGGCGCTCGCCGCCGCCATGGCGGATCCCGGCGATCATCGAGGCGTGGTTCAGGGCGTCGGAGAAGATGATCAGGCCCGGCAGGATCTTCTGCAGGGTCGACAGGGTCGCCTCATTGCCGACGTAGCCGGAGGTGAACAGCAGGGCCGCCTCCTTCTGATGCCAGTGGGCCAGTTCGGTCTCCAGATCCACAGCCGAGCGAGTGGTGCCCGAGATGTTGCGCGTGCCGCCGGCGCCCGCGCCGGTCGCCGCGATCTCGTCCTGCATGGCCTTCAGCACGTCCGGATGCTGGCCCATGCCCAGATAGTCGTTGGAGCACCAGATCACGACGTCCTGTTCGGACCCGTCTTCCCGACGGCGCACCGCCTGGGGAAAGGCGCCGCTCACCCGCTTCAGATCGGCGAAGACACGATACCGGCCTTCGCTGCGCACCTGCTCCACCGAGCTTTCAAAGGCGGCCTTATAGTCGAACACGATAGTCGTTCTTTCGCTTATGGCGTGTCTGACGGTTTATTTGCGCCCGACGGCCTGGCTTGTCCATGTCTTCCGTATGGACAAATCGCCCAAGCCCTTAATTGATAACGCTTCTCAGAACGAAGGCGTCAGCTCGTCTCCAGCTCGGTATGCTGCCCAGGATCAGCCTGCGCCGGACCCGTCTTGACTGAATCCCTTGTCTCGCCGCGCGGGCTCGTTCTGGTGAAGATACACCGCAAGCGTGTCCCAGGGCGGCGTGATGGATGCTTGAGTGAGAAGGCGGCCGATCTCGCCTCTGTGATAGCCGGCGTGCAGCGAGACATGAACCAGCATCTCCTCACGCGTCATCGAGCCGCGGTCGCCGTCAGTGAAGGTGAAGGCGACGGGCTCGATCCGAGCTTCGGCAGACAGAGCATCCACATAGTCGATGTACCACTGGTCGGTCGCTGCAACGGCCTCCCTCAACTGGCCGAGCGGCAACGCCGTTTCGAAATTTGTAGAGGTGAAGCCGTGCGTCTCTCCTTGCAGATGTCCTGCGAAAATCCGGCTCACAACGTGAAGGTGGCCGATGAGTCGCCGCGCGATCAGCAACTCCGCCTCCCATTGCACAGCATCAAGAGCGTCCAGTTTGTCAAACAGCTCCTGATTGGCCCAGGCAGAATAGCGAACCAACATCTGCAGCATATTTCCCATTGTCAGGCCTTACTTTGCTGGTGACGAATGCGAGCAATCCGCACACATTTTCAGAAGGAGCGGCGTTCCTGTCTATTCGCATTGAAAATCCGCAAGCGGCGACCCGCAAAACCCCGCGTCAGGCGCGCTCGCGCGCCACGGTCGATGCCATCATCGAAGCCGGTGCTCGCATTCTCAGCGATGACGGATGGGCGGGGTTCACGACGAACCGCGTCGCTGAGAGGGCCGGCGTCAGCATCGGCTCGCTTTACCAGTATTTTGAGGACAAGTTTTCACTGGTCGACGCCATCCGTCAGACCCATCTGGAAAACGGTATGCAAGCGATGCGAAGGGTTCGTGCCGTAGGATTGACGCCACATGAACTGGCGGTCCGGATCGTCGCAGCGAGGATCGAAGCCCATTCCATTCATCCTGGCCTTCATCCCGTCCTACTTCAAGAGATCCCGACAGCGAGGGCGCGCCGCAACCCGGCGAGCGACTATGAAGTCGCCTACCTGTCGTTATACGCGAAAATCGTGGCGGACTTCCGCAGCAGACAGGGTAGTCCCGCTGACGCGGTTGCGGGGCGTGTCCTCTCGGACGCCGTTGACGGCGTGATCCACAATGCGGCGAGTCGCAGCGCCCTCGACGACGAGCGGATGCGCGAGGAGTTGATCCGCTTGATCGCGCTCTATCTATCACCTGGAACTGATTTGCCGTGAAAGGCTGCCTTGTCCAGAGGCGCCTTCCTGGATTCAAGGCTGTCACCCTCACCCCATTGCTGTAGCCCCGCATCACGGACCTCAAGGCGGCGTGGGATCCGCCGCGCGTAAGACAGTCGCCCAAAGCTAAACGGCCCCCGGATTTCTCCGGGGGCCGTTCTTTTTGTAGCCTACGCTCGCCTCGCGGAGGCTCGCCGCTTGAGGTCGAAGCGCTCAAGAAGCGAGCGACCGCTCGCGTGCGTTAGCGCACCAAGACGCTTACTCGACGATCTTGGCCACGACGCCGGCGCCGACGGTGCGGCCGCCTTCACGGATGGCGAAGCGCAGGCCCTGGTCCATGGCGATCGGGGTGATCAGTTCGACGTTCAGCTCGGCGTTGTCGCCGGGCATGATCATTTCGACGCCTTCCTTCAGCTTCACGATGCCGGTCACGTCGGTCGTGCGGAAGTAGAACTGCGGACGATAGTTGGTGAAGAACGGGGTGTGACGACCGCCCTCTTCCTTGGTCAGGATGTAGGCCTCGGCCAGGAACTTGGTGTGCGGGGTGATCGAACCCGGCTTGCACAGAACCTGACCGCGCTCGACGTCTTCACGCTTGGTGCCGCGCAGCAGAACGCCGACGTTGTCACCGGCTTGACCCTGGTCCAGCAACTTGCGGAACATTTCCACGCCCGTGCAGGTCGTCTTCTGGACCGGACGGATGCCGACGATCTCGACTTCTTCACCGACCTTGATCACGCCCTTTTCGACGCGGCCGGTCACCACGGTGCCGCGGCCCGAGATCGAGAAGACGTCTTCCACCGGCATCAGGAACGGCAGGTCCACCGGACGCTCAGGCTGCGGGATGTAGCTGTCGACCGTCTCCATCAGCGCCAGGATGCGCTGTTCGCCGATCTCCGGGTTCACGCCGTCGGTCGCGGCCTTGGCCGAGCCCTTGGTGATCGGGATTTCGTCGCCCGGGAACTGGTACGAGCTCAGGAGCTCGCGCACTTCCATCTCGACCAGCTCCAGCAGCTCTTCGTCGTCGACCAGGTCGACCTTGTTCATGAAGACCACCAGGGCCGGCACGCCGACCTGACGGGCCAGCAGGATGTGCTCGCGCGTCTGCGGCATCGGGCCGTCAGCGGCCGAAACCACCAGGATCGCGCCGTCCATCTGCGCCGCGCCGGTGATCATGTTCTTCACATAGTCGGCGTGGCCGGGGCAGTCGACGTGCGCATAGTGACGGTTCGCCGTCTCATATTCCACGTGCGCCGTGTTGATCGTGATGCCGCGCGCCTTCTCTTCCGGCGCGGCGTCGATGTCGGCGTAGTTCATCGCCTTGGCGCCGCCGGCCTTCGCCAGCGTCATCGTGATCGCCGCCGTCAGCGTCGTCTTGCCGTGGTCAACGTGACCAATCGTGCCGATGTTGCAGTGCGGCTTCGTGCGTTCGAACTTTTCCTTGGCCATTCTCTAGCTCCTAGGTCCCCGAACCGGGGGTTCCTGCAGTCTGGGGGTTAAGGGCGCCCGGTTTGGGACCGGGCGCTTTTAGGTGCGCTTTTCCGAAAGGAAAAGCTTAGGCGTACTTCTTGATCACTTCGTCGGCGACGTGCTGCGGCACCGGCTCATAGTGGTCGTACTGCATGGTGAACTGGGCGCGCCCCTGCGACATGCCGCGCAGCGTGTTCACATAGCCGAACATGTTGGCCAGCGGCACGAAGGCGTTCACGACAGTGGCGTTGCCGCGCATGTCCTGACCCTGGATCATGCCGCGACGGCCGTTCAGGTCGCCGATGACCGAACCCAGATACTCTTCCGGGGTCACGACCTCAACGGCCATGATCGGCTCCAGCAGCTTGGGTCCGCCCTTCTCGCGCAGCTCCTTGAAGGCGGCGCGAGCGGCGATTTCGAACGCCAGGACCGAGGAGTCGACGTCGTGGAAGGCGCCGTCCACCAGGGTGGCCTTGACGTCGATGACCGGGAAGCCGGCCAGCAGGCCGTTGTCCTTGGCGGACTTCAGGCCCTTTTCGACGCCCGGGATATATTCCTTGGGCACCGCGCCGCCGACGATGGCGGATTCGAAGACGAAGTCCGTACCCGGCTCGCCCGGCTCGAACACCAGTTTGACGCGGGCGAACTGGCCCGTACCGCCGGTCTGCTTCTTGTGGGTGTAGTCGATCTCGGCCTTGCGGCTGATGGACTCGCGATAGGCCACCTGCGGCGCGCCGATGTTGGCCTCGACCTTATAGGTGCGCTTCAGGATGTCGATCTTGATGTCCAGGTGCAGCTCGCCCATGCCCTTCAGGATCGTCTGGCCCGACTCATGGTCGGTCGAGACGGTGAAGGACGGGTCTTCCGAGGCCAGCTTGGCCAGGGCGACGCCCAGCTTCTCCTGGTCGGCCTTGGACTTGGGCTCGACGGCGATCTCGATCACCGGGGCCGGGAATTCCATCCGCTCCAGGATCACCGGCGACTTGATCGGGTCGCACAGGGTGTCGCCGGTGCGGGTGTCCTTCAGGCCGGCCAGGGCGACGATGTCGCCGGCGTAGGCTTCCTTGATGTCCTCGCGGTTGTTGGAGTGCATCAGCAGCATGCGGCCGACGCGTTCCTTCTTGTCGCGGGTCGAGTTCAAGAGGCCCATGCCCGTTTCCATCTTGCCCGAATACAGGCGGCAGAAGGTCAGCGAACCGACGAAGGGGTCGTCCATGATCTTGAACGCCAGAACCGACAGGGGCTCGTCGTCGGACGCCTTGCGCTCGACCTCGGCCTCGGTCTTGTAGTCGATGCCCTTGGTCGGGGGGATGTCCACCGGCGACGGCAGATAGTCGACGACGGCGTCCAGCAGGGTCTGCACGCCCTTGTTCTTGAAGGCCGAGCCGCAGAGGATCGGGTAGAAGGCGCCGGTCAGAACGGCCTTACGGATGCACTTCTTGATCGTCTCTTCCGAGGGCTCTTCGCCGCCCAGATAGGCTTCCATGGCCTCGTCGTCGAGTTCCACGGCGTTGTCGATCAGGTACTGGCGGGCCTCGACGGCCTTGTCCATCAGGTCGGCGGGGATTTCCTCGTCCTGGTAGGAGGCGCCCAGGCCGTCATTGTCCCAGACCACGGCCTTCATGCGGACCAGGTCCACCAGGCCCTTCAGGTTCGACTCGGCGCCGATCGGGAACTGGATCGGCACGGCCTTGGCGCCCAGGCGGTCGCGGATCGATTCGACCGACTTGTCGAAGTCGGCGCCGATCTTGTCCATCTTGTTGACGAAGACGATGCGCGGAACCTTGTACTTGTCGGCCTGACGCCAGACGGTTTCGGTCTGCGGTTCGACGCCGGCGTTGCCGTCCAGAACAGTCACAGCGCCGTCGAGGACGCGCAGCGAACGCTCGACCTCGATGGTGAAGTCCACGTGGCCGGGGGTGTCGATGATGTTGAGGCGCTTTTCTTTCCAGAAGGCGGTCGTCGCGGCCGACGTAATGGTGATGCCGCGTTCCTGCTCCTGGTCCATCCAGTCCATGGTGGCGGCGCCGTCGTGAACTTCGCCGATCTTATGCGACTTGCCCGTGTAGTACAGGATCCGCTCGGTCGTCGTCGTCTTGCCCGCGTCGATGTGGGCCATGATGCCGAAGTTGCGGTAGTCTTCGATTTTATGCGTGCGGGGCATTAGAGCGTCCCTTGAGGGCTTCGGACGCAGATGCGCCCTTCGAAATGTCGGATATGACGGCGCGGGCGATTTAGCTGAAACCGCCCGCGCCGGATAGTCTTAGATAGGAACCGCCCCATACCTTCGAAAGGGAGACGGTTTTAAGACATTTACCAGCGGTAATGGCTGAAGGCGCGGTTCGCCTCGGCCATCTTGTGGGTGTCTTCGCGCTTCTTGACCGCAGTGCCGCGGTTGTTCGAGGCGTCCAGCAGCTCGGCGGCCAGCTTCTCGGTCATGGTGTTCTCGCCGCGCTTGCGGGCGGCGTTGACCAGCCAGCGGATGGCCAGGGCGCGACGACGGTCGGGACGAACCTCGACCGGCACCTGATAGGTGGCGCCGCCGACGCGACGCGAACGGACTTCGACCGCCGGGGCGACGTTGTCCAGGGCGGAGTGGAAGGTCTCGACCGCGGTCTGGTCCTTCTTCTTCTCGGCCAGGATATCGAAGGCGCCGTAGACGATGTTCTCGGCGACGGCCTTCTTACCTTCGTACATGACGTAGTTCATGAACTTGGTGACGACCAAGTCGCCGAACTTGGGATCCGGCAGGACTTCACGTTTCTGGGCGCGGTGACGACGCGACATAGGTTATTCCTCTTGGGGCCCGGCCGACGCCGGGAAGATCTCGAAAAGGCCTCCGGGCGCGACGGCCCGGAAGCGAACGGCTTACTTCGGACGCTTGGCGCCGTAGTGCGAACGGCGCTGCTTGCGGTCCTTGACGCCTTGCGTGTCGAGCACGCCGCGCAGGATGTGGTAGCGAACGCCGGGCAAGTCCTTCACGCGGCCGCCGCGGATCAGAACAACAGAGTGTTCCTGCAGGTTGTGGCCTTCGCCGGGGATGTAGCACACGGCTTCATAGCCGTTCTTGGCCAGACGGACCTTGGCGACCTTACGCAGAGCCGAGTTCGGCTTCTTCGGGGTCGTGGTGTAGACGCGGGTGCAGACGCCGCGACGCTGGGGCGAACCCTCCAGGGCCGGCACCTTGTTGCGGGTGGGCTTGGGCTTGCGCGGCTTGCGGATCAGCTGGTTGATCGTAGGCATTGAGACAGGTCTCGACTTCTATGGGGGGCGTGTGTCTTTCGACCGAGGCGCCCCGCGCCTTCTTTTGTGAACGAGGGACCATTCCCCCGCCCGGGTGTCATCGAGACTGAGTGCGTGACGACCCAAACAGAAAAGCCGGAACGCGCGCTTTGGGCGTTCCGGCGGGCACAGCCCGTCCGTTCGATTGTCACGATCTCAGCGACCGGCGAACCGGCCACGCCTCGAAAGTGGGCGGCTTCTACGCGCCATGGGGGGAAAGGTCAAGGACAGGCCAACTACTGCAGTCTAAAGCGGGATGTGAACCGGACCTTCTGTCCCACCCGGCTCGGATCGGCCTGCACCCGCAGACCTCTTCTGGACATGGCGAGCGCCGCCTCGCCATAGCCCTGGTCGGACGGCTCCTCGGAGATCACCACGCAGTCCGTCAAAGCTCCGCCTTCGGCGAGAACGCATTCAAGCGTCACAGCCCCATCCTCTGAGCCGGGCGTGAAGCTGCGGCCGACGACAGGGGTTCCGTCCGGCAGGGACGCTACCGCCTCGGACGTCGCACAGGCGGCGAGAAGACCGCATATGACGACGACGATCGTATTCTTCATCCGTCCCTCCCCCGAATCCAGATTTCATTATCACCGGGCGGGGCCGGGCTCCACGGCACAGGCGGCGTCTGTCTGCGCCTCCATATAGGTCCGCTCGAAACAGCGGGACAGCCATGACAGGTTCCGGCCATTGTACCGGTCGCCTTCGTTGGGTGAGGTTCGCAACGTCTCAAGACGCGCGTCCAGCAGTCCCCGATCCTTGACCAGGAACCCATACAACCCCTCGACATAGGCGTTCCAGTCCAAGGCGATTTCGGCGGCCGTGCGCTGATCCGACCGCCGCGCTCCGCCCAGCGCCAGTGCGGCGCCCGCTTCGTCTCCGGCAAAGGCCAGATAGCGCGCCATGTGTAGGTGGGAGATGGCCGATTCCCGCACCCCCAACAGCGGCCCACGCGTCAGATACTCCCGACTGGCCTCGGCCGCTCGCCGGTAGCACCCCAGATCGGCGTACCACATCGGACTGCCGGGCTTGTCCGTCGAGAACTCAAAATCCTCCCAGTCGCGCTCGGCGTTGGCCTCATTGGGGACGGCCGGACAAGTCTCCAGGTCGTCGACAGGGGCCGGCCTGGCGACCTGCGAGCTTGCCTGAAGATACAAGACCAGGACCAACAGTATCGACATCAGCCGCCCCTCCCTCGGAGCCTCATCACACAGCCATGACGCGAACAAGTCAAACCAGCGCCTGAATCCAGCCATCCTTGCGGTCGAGCTTTGCGTTGAACGGTCAGGGGACGGGCATGGGGGCGACGGGCAGGATCGGCTGGGCGGGCGCGACCGCCGCCGCTCTCAGCGTCAACGTCCTGGTCATAGCCCTGCTGTCGATGGAGCACCGGCGAGAGCGGACGCCGCGCTCACGGGCTGCCGAACCGGTTTTGTATCTCGATATCGAGCCACGCGCCTCCTTGCCGAGGGATCGGTCCGTTCGGACGTCTCGCAGGCTCGGCCGTGCGCCCTCTCCTGTTGAACGTCCGGCCGCCGTTTCGCCCACGACCTCCAACCAGACGAAGGAGGCTGGGGTTTCCGTCGCGGCCGGCGCGTCCATCGATGAAGGCTGGCGCGTCACGACCGGCGTCGGGCGTACCAGCGACAGTTTCGCGTCCTGCGACGCGCCGCATCGTCTGTCCGTCGAAGGACGTCGTCGATGCGAGGACCGGTGGATGCGCCTGGGCCAGGAGGTCCGTTCCATAACCGGCTCGGGCGACGCCGAACGGGAGGCGGTCTTCGCGCGCCAGGGCGCCAGACGCCTGGCGGCATGGGAGGCGAAGCGCGCTGAGCCGTCGCGGGGCGACCCGCCTTGCGAAAGTCCCAATCCCGTGGCCGGTTGCGAAGGGGTCAACATCAGCGTTGAGCTATTCTCCACACGCGACGGCGTCCTGCCCAACCTCAGAAAGCGCCGCCAATGAGCGTGTCCGCCCAGCCTCGTCCACCGTTCCAGCGTCCCGACTGGCGCAAGGCGGGTCTGGCCGCGTTGGCCGCCGCCATCAACATCGCCCTGATCGCCGCCCTGTCCGTCACGGCGCTGGGGATCGACGGGGAAGACTTCGCCGCCGAGCCGCCGCCGATCTATCTGGACATCGAGCCCCGCCCCCTGCTGCCCGACGAACGCCCCCGCATTCCCAGCATGGCCACGCCGGACGTCGCACCCGCAGCGGCTCCGACAGCCTCGTCTTCCCCGTCGGTTCGACCTCCCGCTGCGGAGGCCCAGGCCGTTCCCCGCCCTGCCCCCCTG
>NZ_JBWKZJ010000018.1:0-56373 GCF_059424365.1 Brevundimonas sp. GW456-12-10-14-LB3 | reverse complement strand
CCCGACCCCATAGGCGACCATCGGCAGGGGAAGGCCCTCGCCCAGCCCCAGCCGATCCACCAGGGCGCGATCAATCACCGAATACTGGGCGCCGGAATCGACCAGGGCCCGGACCGGCGTCCCGTTCAGCAGAACCTCCACCGTCGGCGTCGCCGCGCGCGGCTGAGCATAGCCCAGCCAGCCCGAAGACCCGTCCGGTCCAAACCCCGCCTGGGGCTGTCGCCACAGCACATGGTCCCTCAGCCACCAAGCCCCGGCCACGCCGCCGGCGACCAGGCCCAGCCGGATCAGGAGATCGCGTCTTCTCATGTCTGATCACATGGACCGTCCGGCGCTTGGACGCCAGCGGGGACGATGGTCGCAGGGCCGTCCGCCACTGCGGTTTCGCGCGAGCGGCCCTCGAAAATCAGCACGAAATTGTCGCAAACCGGCTCGCCCGCCGCCCATCCGACAATTTCCTCCCGCGCATCGCCAGAAACCGGGTGACGCCGCCGCCCCGTCTGGCTAGGACCAGACCACTATGAGCACCTCCAGCGCCCGTTACGTCTCCACCCGCGGCCAGGCCCCCGAGACCGACTTCGCCGACGCCCTGCTGCGCGGCATCGCCCCCGACGGCGGCCTCTATATGCCGACCGCCTGGCCGAGGTTGTCGCCCTCGGCCTGGGACGCGAGCGCCGACTACAAGTCCATCGCCCTGCAAGCCGTCGCCCCCTTCATCGGCGACGCCCTGCCGGCGGGCGCGCTCGACCGCGCCCTGGACCGGCTGACGGCCGGCTTCGCCCATCCCGCCGTCACCCCCCTGGTGGAGCTTGAGCCCGGCCTGTTCGTGCTGGAGCTGTTCCACGGCCCCACCGCCGCCTTCAAGGATCTGGCGATGCAGCTGGTCGCCGCCCTGACGGACGAGGCCCTGGCGGCGTCCGGCGAGCGTCTGACCATTCTCACCGCCACCTCCGGCGACACCGGCGCCGCCGCCGTGCGCGCCTTCGCCGGCGCCCAGTCCGTCGATCTGATCGTGCTGCACCCGCTGGACCGCGTCTCGCCGGTGCAGCGCAAGCAGATGACCACGGTCCAGGCCGACAATGTGCTGAATCTGGCCGTGCGCGGCGACTTCGACGACTGCCAGCGTCTGGTGAAGGGCCTGCTGGCTGAGGAATCCCTACGCGAACGCGGCCGCCTGTCCTCGGTCAACTCCATCAACTGGGCCCGGCTGGCGGGCCAGATTCCCTATTATGTCTCGGCCACCGCCCAACTGGGCGGCCCGGCCACCTTCGTCGTTCCCACCGGCAATTTCGGCGACGCCTTCGCCGGCATCGCCGCCGCCCATATGGGCCTGCCGTCCAACGGCTTCGTCGCGGCGGTGAACCAGAACGACGCCCTGGCCCGCGCCGTCAACGACGGCCTCTATTCGCGCCGTCCCGCGATCGAGAGCGGCAGCGTCTCGATGGACGTCCAGGCCCCGTCCAACTTCGAACGCCTGGTCTATGAGGCGACCGGCCGCGACGGGGACCGCACCCGCGCCGTGTTCGAAACCTTCGCCCGCGACGGCGCCGTGGCCTTCGATCCGGATCTGCTGGCCGCCCTGCGCGCCGCCGTCTCGGCCGTCTCCATCGACGAGACCGAGACCCGCGCCGAGATCGCCCACGCCCACGAAACCTGGGGCCGGGTCGTCTGCCCCCACACCGCCGTGGCCCTCGCCGCCGCCCGCCGCCTCGACCGCTCGACCGGCCCCGTCGTCGCCCTGTCCACCGCCCACCCGTCCAAGTTCGGCGCCTTCGTCTCCGACGTCCTGGGCTTCGAACCCGAGCCCGCGCCGGTCATCGCCGCCCTGGGCGATCAGGCCGAGCGGATGACGATCGTAGACGCCGACCTGACGGCCGTCCTGGCGGAAATCAAAGCTTAGGACGAGGACGAAATCGCCTGGCTCAACCGGCCCAGGCCGTAGTTCAGGCCGCACTTCACATCATATTGGCGCGCCACGGACAGGATCGGCCGCCAGTCCCAGGTTTTGAACTCGCCGTCGTCGGCCCGCTTCATCAGGGCCTTGGACGCCTCTTCGCGTCCCTGCCACACGGCGGCGTAGATCAGGCCGAACTCGCGCCCGCCCAGGACCGTATCCTCCAGCGTCCGGCGCGACGACTGGGCCAGGGTCGATCCGGCCGAGAACCAGTTGGCGCTAGCGTTGGGCGAGGCCACGCCCCCGATGGCCGCCAGAGCCAGTCCGGCGATGTCCAGGCTGCTGCGGGTCGCATTCCGGTCGATCGAGACGGCGGTCAGATAGCGGTCGCACCGCAGATCGGATTCGGCGACCAGGGCGTAGACCAGCTGCTTGCCCCGGGTCTCGGCGTTCCATTTCGCCCATTGGGCGTCCATCCGGTCCTCGGCGGCCTTGGTCGCCTCGTCAGTGACGACATCGACCCCCAGCACCTGTCCCGTGCCGCCGACGCCCAGTCCGCCCTGGGGCTTCATCTTCAGCGTGGTGCAGCCGGCGGCGGCAAGGCAGGCGGCGATCGCCATGCCCCTCATGGTTATACGCATAGGCGGCCTCCCCTTTGCAGGGGAGACTGCGTCAACAATCAGACGTTGTCAAATCGTTGGTATGCGAACTAGCGGCGGCGGCCGCCCGTCAGCATGCCCATCAGCAGCAGGCCCACGCCCGCGACCGACAGGGTGGTCACCAGCGGCCGCTTGCGCGCCTCGGCGGCCACGGTGCGAGCCTTGTCGCGATAGTCGGCCGGCGCCTTTTCGACCAGCCGATCGACCGCGTCCATCGCCTTGCCGAAGGTCTCCAGCGACCGGCCCTTGGCGTCCTCAAGGGCGCCCTCGACCTGCAGCTTCTGGTCGCCGACCAGCTTGCCGAAACCCTTCTTGGTCTTGCCGGTCGCCTGATACGCGGCGCCCTCGATCCGTTCGTCAGTCATGGTGAAATCTCGTCCTCGGGGAGCACGGCCGTGGCCGCATCTCCACCAAAACCCCAGCCCGCCCTTCAGTTCCAGCGACAAGGCGGCGCAGGCGGCGGATTTTTATAATCCGACAGCCGCTTCCCGCCAGCCGGACATCAACCGGCCCTCTAGACCCGCCGCGTTCGGCCGTGTCGCCCCGCGACCGGCCTCCAAACGCAAAGAGGAGAGCCCCCGTGTACGCTCTGAAAGACAAGGTCGCCGTCGTCACCGGCGCCAGCTCCGGCATCGGCCAGGCGGCCGCCCGACTGTTCGCCCGCCTGGGCGCCAAGGTGGTGGTTTCCGCCCGCCGAGAAGCCGAACTCGCCGCCCTGGTCGCGGCCATACAGGCCGAAGGGGGCGAGGCCTGCGCAGTCCCAGGCGACGTCTGTGACGAGGCCACGGCCGCGGCCCTGACCACGGCGGCGGAGCAGCGGTTCGGCGGCCTGGACATCGCCTTCAACAACGCCGGCGCCATCCCCGAAACCGCCCCGACGCCGGACCTGTCGGTCGCCGGCTGGAAACAGACCCTGGACATCAACCTGACCGGCGCCTTCCTGTGCGCCAAACATCAGATCCCCGCCATGCAGAGGCGCGGCGGCGGCTCGATCGTCTTCACCTCCACCTTCGTCGGCCATACCGTCGGCTTTCCGGGCATGGCGGCCTACGCCTCGGCCAAGGCGGGTCTGATCGGCCTGACCCAGGTCATCGCCGCCGAGTTCGGCGCCCAGAACATCCGCGCCAACGCCCTGCTGTGCGGCGGGGTGGACACGCCGATGGGCCGGGCCGTCGCCGACACCCCCGAAACCCTGGCCTTCGTCTCGGGCCTGCACGCCCTCAAACGCATCGCCCAGCCCGAGGAAATCGCCCAGGCCGCCGCCTTCCTCGCCTCCGACGCCGCCGGCTTCATGACCGGCACGGCGACACGGGTGGACGGCGGCGTCTCCATCTGCCGGACCTGATCTCGGGGCGATGTCTCCTCCCCCTCTGGGGGAGGTGGCGCGGCGCCTCTTCGGCGCCGTGACGGAGGGGTTCTGGACCTAGGGTCCAGTGCGACCGGGCCGGATGCGATCAGCCGCCCCCGGGGCCATCAATGATCACCCAGGTCGCCCCATCCATTGCAACCATGACGTCCTGCCGCACCCACTGACCAGCGGCGTCCCGCTGGCGATAGCGGCATCCGAACTCGGTCGGCTCCTCAGGAATGTCGTGGCAACGCAGCCGGTCGATCTCGGACGACGAAATCGCAAGCACGCCCGCCAGATCCGCGCGGCTTGGACCGATTGGTGAGGCGCACCCGCCGATTAGCAGCAGGATGGCCGACAGGATCTTGAGCAGCTTCGTCATAAGGTCAAGTTGCCAGGCTTTGGGCGGCTAACAACCTCGCACGCACTTGGGCCCCGCCAAAGCCCTCGCCATCCCAATCCCGCAAACAAAACCGCGCCTTTTCAAATCCCTGGCGCCCGAAAACATCCCTCAACCTAACACTCCTCAAACCGTGCCATACTCCCTGCCCGGTCTTTGAAAACTGACGCCACGCCTCCAACCGCCAAAGTCGCTCCCGTCGATTTCGTACAGATCGGACAGATCGGACACATCGGACACTGTTTTTCCCTGTCCGACGTATCGTCCCCTCAGACGGTCTCCACCGCCCGCCAGTGATCCATCCGCCGCAGGAAGACCGCCGGGTCCTTGGGCGTCACCAGTTTGGACGGGTCGTGGAAGATGCGGTCGTGCAGGCGGGTGACGGTGAACCTCAGGGCCGCCGCCTCGCCCAGTCGGGGCAGGGCCGCGCGTTCGGCCTCGTTCAGCGGCCGCACCGCCTCATAGCCGCGCTGGAAGGCCGCCAAAGCGTGCGGCATGGGCCGCCCCTCGGCGTCGAAGCCCCAGGCCGACAGGGCGATGGCCAGGTCATAGACCAGCGGCCCGGTGCAGCCGAAGTAGAAGTCGATCACGGCCGAAACGGTCCCGTTCTCGAACAGGATGTTGTCGGGGAAATAGTCGGCATGGATCGCCCCGGTCGGCAGATCGTCCGCGAACGGATTATCCAGCCGCGCCAGCGCCGCCTCGACCTGATCCAGCAGCACCCGGTCCTCGCCAGAGGCGCCCGCCGCGCACCGGTCCGCCAGCCGCCGCCACATGGCCGGCCCGACCGGATTCTCGCGCCGCCCGGCGAAGCTCTGGGCCGTCTGGTGCAGCCGCGCCAGCACCGCCCCCGCCGCCGCCTGATCGGCCTCGGACGGATGGCGCAGCCAGGCGCCGGTCTTCCATTCGATCACCGCCGCCGCCCGGCCGTTCAGCCGTCCCAGCCATCCGCCCGAACGGTCCTCGATCGGCGTCGGGCAGGGAAAGCCCCGCCCCGCCAGATGGGCCGTCAGCCCCAGGCAGAAGGGCAGAGACGCCTCGTCCGTCCGCGCCTCGAACAGGGTCAGGACGAACCGTCTGCGGCTCGCCCCGTCCTGGGTCTCCAGCCGGTAGTTGGTGTTCTCCACCCCCTCGGCGATGGCGGCCAGTTCGACCACCTCGCCCAGGTCGTAGCCGGCCAGGAACGCCCTGGCCTCGTCCAGCGCAACGGGGGTGAAGACGGCCATGGCCTAGTTCAGGCCCGCGTCGGCGCGGCGCGCGCGCACGATCTCGGCCAGATCGGCCATGATGCTCTCGGTCGTGGCCCAGCGCCCGGCGCCCCGGCCCCGGCAGCGCCACACCCGCCCGTCGGCGCCGTAAACCTTCAGCGCATTGCCCTCCCCGCGCAGGCTGGAGAACAAGGGGTCGCCGTGCTCGGCCGTCAGCTTGACCGACGGCGTGATGACCCCGTCCTTCAGATGGGCGGCGCCGATCTGGCGCACCCCGCCCTCGGCGGACGTCGCCTCCGTCAGGCAGTCGCGCGGCACCTCGCCATCGGGCGAGCGGCCGAAGGCCTCGTGGCACAGCAGCCGCACCTTGGCGGCGGCGTCCAGCCCCTCCAGGTCCGCCGACGGATCCTCCTCGGCAAAGCCCGCCGCTCGGGCGTCGGCCAGGGCCTCGGCGAAGGCCGCCCCGTCGCCCAGCCGCTCCAGCATGAAGTTGACCGTGCCGTTCAGCACCGCCTCGAACCCGACCACCTCGCCGGCGGCGCGGGCCGCCCGCACCGTCTCGATCATCGGCGAGCCCCCGCCGACCGAGGCCGACCAGAAGATCCGTCGCCCCTTGGCCTTGGCCAGATCCTGAAGCCCGCCGGGATCGCGGCTGACCGCCTGTTTGTTGGCGCTGGCCACGTCGCAGCCGGCCTCCAGGGCGGCGCGGATCACCGCATGGCCCGCCTCGCCTTCCGACAGGGCCTCCAGCACGATGTCCGGCTTCTTGGCCCAGAGGACCGCCGGGTCGGCGGTGAACAGGGACTGCGGGCAGGCCACGTCGCGAACCTTCTTCGGGTTGCGCACCAGCACCCCCACCACGTCATAGCGCGGATCGTTCAGCAACCGCGCCAGGACCCCGCCGCCCACCACGCCGCAGCCGGCGACCGCCACCTTCAGCGGCGGCAGGGCCGGCGCCGGTCCGGGGGGCGCCGACCGCTTGCCGATCACCGTGCCGTCGGCCCGGTCCAGGGCCGCGACCTCGATCTCCACGCCCCGGCTCTCGCCCAGGTCGATCGCGTCGTGCTGCACCAGGGCGCCGCCCAGCTTGCGCGCCACGTCCCAGGACGCCCGGCGATAGCGCAGGGCCGGGGCCGTCCGGTCGTTCGGATCATGGTCGTACAGGCCGTCGACGTCCTTCACCAGCCGCACCCTCTTCAGGCCCAGTTCGGCAGCCAGGAAGACCGCCGTCAGGTCCGACCCGCCCCGGCCCAGGAGGGCGATCCGCCCGTCCGGCCGCACCGCGCCGAAGCCGGGAACCACCACCACCTCGTGCCGGTCCAGCGCCTGTTTCAGATGGTCGGGCCGCAGGCCGCAGGGGCGCGAATGCTCCGGTTCGCCCTCGGCGACGATGCCCAGCTCTCGCACCGACAGGGCGCAGGCGTCCAGGCCGATCCGGTCGCAGGCGATGGCGACCAGGGCCGCCGACTTCTCCTCGCCCAGGGCCACATAGCCGGGCAACAGTTCGTTGGAATGGGCCAGGCCCAGCGCCCGCGCCTCGCCCAGCATCTGGTCGGTCGCCCCGCCGAAGGCCGAGACCACCGCCACCACCTTCCGTCCCGCCCGCACATGGCCGTAGACGGCCGAGGCCACCAGCGGCGCCTCCGCCGGGGTTCGCAGGATCGATGAGCCGAACTTCAGCACCACAACCTCGGCGGCGGGCTGTTTACTCGGTTCGAGGTTCTCGGATTTCTCTACGACGGCGAGGGAGGCTGACATTGGGTTTCTCGGGCGATGTTCGGAAGGGGTGGGGTGAAATGAAAAACCCCGCCTGGCGGACCGGGCGGGGTTCGGGTTCTGCGGTTGCCGGCGTCCGGCGCGCTAAACTCGTCCCGCCCGTGAGGGCATGGTGGTGGTGGCGCCGGTGGTGCCGCCAATAATCGAGCCGCCAATGGTCATGCCGAAGGCCGTCGCGGCGAGGCCGGCGACGGTCGAAACTTCGGCGATGAGCAGGTGCTGGCGCACAGATCTGATCCGGTTGAAATCTGAGCCTAGGGTGATCGGACCCCACCCTCGCTGTCAAGCCGCATTGGATGATTTTTTCGCAACGACGACTTTGGAGGTCGTTTCAGACCAGCCAAGGCCGCGGGAACTATCAACTTGGGTTGAATTTTTCGCTTGACCGGCTCCGCTTGTTTGATCAACGTAAGATCACTCATCAAGACCGGCTGAGGGATTAGGCCCTTTGACGCCGGGGCAACCATCGGGTTCCGCCCGAAACGGTGCCAACTCCTGCGGGGTCCTTCGGGGTCGCGAGAGATGAGTGGAGCATCGACGAGGCGACGCTCCACGATCTGTCACCGCATCGAGCCTTGCTGAGCGAGAACGATGCGGACGACGATAGATGACCCTGGCTGAAACATCCCTGCTCGAAGAACCCGACTGTCGGCCCCAGCCGACTGCCAAGCCTGTGCGCGAACGCGGCGGCGCCCGCGACGTGATCGTTCCCCTTCCCGCCGACTTCCGCCTCGCTTCCGGCGAAAAACTGAAACAGCCCAACGTCATCGGCCGCCTGCACGGCCGCGCCGGGGCGCCCGTCGTCGTGGTGGCCGGCGGCATCTCGGCCGGTCGGTTCGTCCACCGCACCGAGACCAACGGCCTGGGCTGGTGGTCGGGCGCCGTCTCCGTGCGCGGCCCCATCGACCTGTCGCGGCTCCAGGTCCTGGCCGTCGACTTCGCGCCCGGCCAGGAGTTCCAGGATGCGCCCGTCACCATCACCACCCACGACCAGGCCCGCCTGCTGGCCCTGGTTCTGAACCATCTGCGGATCGAACGGGTCGCCGCCTTCGTCGGCTGTTCCTACGGGGGCATGGTCGCCCTGGCCTTCGCCGAACTCTATCCCGACTGGGCCGAACAGCTGATCGTCGTCTCGGCCGCCCACCGCGCCCATCCCCAGGCCACGGCCTGGCGCGGCATCCAGCGCCGTATTCTTCAGTTCGCCGTCGACGCCGGCCGACCGGAAGAAGGCGTCGCCCTGGCCCGCGAACTGGCCATGACCACCTATCGCACGGCGGAAGAGTTCAACGACCGGTTCGACACCACCGCCCCGGCCGCCGTCGGCGGCGCCTATCCCGTCTGCGACTATCTGACGGCGCGGGGCCAGGCCTACCGCACCCACACCACCCCGACCCGCTGGCTGTCGATGTCGGATTCGCTGGATCGCCACAGCGTGACGCCCGAGGCCATAACCACCCCCGTCACCCTGATCGGCTTCACCTCCGACCGGCTGGTGCCGATCGACGACATGCGCGAACTGGCTGCGCGCCTGCCGACCCTGTGGCGCTTCGTCGAGGCGCCCTCCCTCTACGGCCACGACGCCTTTTTGAAGGAGGACGCCTTCGTCGGCGAAGTCCTCCGCGCCGCCTTCAAGGATATCCAAGCATGACGACCCGCCCCGCCAGCCCGCACACCATCGCCGCCCGCACGGGCGTGGATACGGACACGGCCCACGGCGCGGTCATGCCGCCGCTCTATCTGTCGTCCAACTATTCCTTCGCCGGTTTCGACCAGAAGCGGAAGTACGACTACAGCCGATCGGGCAATCCGACCCGCGACGTCCTGGCGGAGACCCTGGCCGAGCTGGAGGGCGGCGCCGGCTGCGTCATCACCGCCACCGGCATGGCGGCCGTCGATCTGCCCCTGGCCCTGCTGGAGCCCGGCGACCTGCTGATCGCCCCGCACGACTGTTACGGCGGCACCTGCCGCCTGCTGAACGCCCGCGCCCGCAAAGGCCATTTCGAGCTGCTGCTGGTCGATCAGGGCGATCCGGAAGCCCTGGAGGCCGCCCTGGCGCTGAAGCCCAAGCTGGTCTTGGTCGAGACCCCGTCCAACCCGCTGCTTCGTCTGGTCGATGTCGCCGACATCTGCACCCGCGCCCATGCGGCGGGCGCCAAGGTCGTCTGCGACAACACCTTCCTGTCGCCTGCCCTTCAGAACCCGATCAAGCTGGGCGCCGACTTCGTGGTCCATTCCACGACCAAGTTCATCAACGGCCATTCCGACGTGGTCGGCGGCGCGGTCGTGTCGGCCGACGCCGAGGATCACCAGACCCTGGCCTGGTGGGCCAACTGCACCGGCGTGACCGGCTCGCCCTTCGACGCCTATCTGACCCTGCGCGGCGTGCGCACCCTGTTCGCCCGGATCGAGCGGCAGCAGGCCACGGCCGGCGCGATCGCTGAAAAGCTGGCCGCCCACCCGGCGGTCAAGGCCGTCCACTATCCGGGCCTGAAGTCCCACCCGAACCACGCCCTGGTCGCGGCCCAGCAAGCGGGGCCGGGCGCCATGCTCAGCTTCGAACTGGCGGGCGGGACCGAGGCGGTGCGGACCCTGGTCGAAAGCCTGGACGTCTTCACCCTGGCCGAATCCCTGGGCGGGGTTGAAAGCCTGATCGCCCATCCCGCCACCATGACCCACGCCGCCATGACGCCGGAACAGCGCGCCACCGCCGGCATCGGCGACGGCCTGGTGCGCCTGTCGGTCGGGCTGGAACATGTCGAGGATCTGATCGCCGACCTGTTCCCGGCGCTGGACGCCCTCTCGCCGGCCGCAGCGGCCGCGGCGGCGTGATTTTTCGCTTGCAGAAGGGACCAATCCGGGGCAAATGCGCCGCCCCGGCCGCGGTCCCTTCGTCTATCGGTTAGGACGTCAGGTTTTCAACCTGAAAAGAGGGGTTCGATTCCCCTAGGGACTGCCACCGGCGCCGTTCATCGGCGGCATGACGAGGCGTATTGAGAAAGCGCTCCGCCTCCAGATTAAGATTTCAGTAAGCATTTTGTTCGGATCGAGACACCAAGTCATTCGAATCACGGACTTTTTTCGGGCGCAGTCAGGAACTATCCACAGGCGTTGTGGTTAATTCCCCGTTAGCGCGGCGCAGAAGCGCCTGTCCTTCTGAACCGAGATCCTGATGTATATCGCCATCGCCCGTCCGGCGGTGGAGCCCCAAGGCCCCGACGCCGTCGCCGTCCCCGGCTCTCCCGCCATCGTCGAACTGTCGCCCCGCGCCCTGCATGCGCGCCTTCTTGAGAACGCCGCCCTCAGGCGGATGCGCGGCCTGGAGCGCCGCCGCGAGCATCGGCTGGAAGACGCCGACTACTGGCTGCACGCCGCGCCGATGGCCGTGCGAAAGGCCAGCGCCCTGCGCGAGGACAAGAGTTTCGCCCCCCTGCCCTGATCCGTTGGCGGGTCGCCTGGCCGGATCAGCGGAGCTCCGGCGTCCGACGTCTCAGCGAGGCCGCCAGCTTGTCCAGCTTTTGGCGGGCGGACTTGGGACGGACGCGTTTGCGGTGCTCGAAACCGCCACCCCACCGCTGATGCATCGCCGCGTCCAAATGGGGATGGCGGTCATGCTGGTGCACGACGGCGCTGGCCGTGCCGTCCGGGTTGACGACCCGGCCGCCTTGCACCGACAGAAGGTCGCCCGGCGTCAGGCCCAGGGTCGCCACACGGCCATAGTTGGGCTGGACCGTCGCCGTCGCCAGACCCTGATGGATCGCCATGTTGAAGGCCGCCTGATCCGCGCCGAAGGCCCCGCCGATTTCGGAACGCGGAATGGCGGCCAGCGACAGGATCAGCCGCGACAGGCGCGACACCTCGACCCGCGGCCCCACGAGGGTGCCCACGCACAGGCAGGAACGATCCGCCAGGGCCGTCGCGGTCGCCTCTCCGAACAGGGCGCGCAGATATTTCATGTTGAAGGCATGAGCGCCCAGGGGGGCGTCAGCCTCGATGAAGACTTCCAGCCCGTGCGGATGGGGCGCGAGCGGCGGGGCCTGGAAGACGACGTCACGCACGTCGCAGGCCAGGGCCGCGCCCGACCGATCGCCCAGCAGGCCGGCGAAGGCGACGAACCTCTGCATCACCGGATGGGGCGCCCAGCCGCGCCAGGTCGGCGCGTCCACGGCGGTCACGTCATTCTGGGCCAGGAACTCGCGCAACTCGGCGTCCGTATCCACCACCAGGGCGACAGAACCGTCGAACACCGCCCGCAAGGACCGCACGAAGGGCGCGACATCGGCCGCATCATAGCCGGTGGCGTAGCCGACCACCACATCGCCGTCAGGCAAGGGGGTCATCCCGCGCTCCGCCTCCAGCGCCTGGGCCAGCCAGTCCAGATAGTCCGACCGGGCCGCTGCCTGGTTCATCGGCTCAGCGCGCGGCCATCAGATCGGCGAACCGGTCGAACAGATACAGGCTGTCCGTGGGTCCGGGCGAGGCTTCGGGGTGGTGCTGAACGCTGAAGATCGGCTTGTCCTTGACGGCGATGCCGCAGTTGGTGCCGTCGAACAGGCTGACGTGGGTTTCGGTGACGGCGTCGGGCAGGCTGTCGCGATCGACCGTGAAGCCGTGGTTCATCGAGACGATCTCGACCTTGCCGGTGGTCAGATCCTTGACCGGATGGTTGGCGCCGTGGTGGCCCTGCTCCATCTTCACCGTCTTGGCGCCCAGGGCCAGGGCCAGCATCTGGTGCCCCAGGCAGATGCCCATCAGGGGCTTTCCACTGGCGACCAGCTTCTGGATCTCCGGCACCGCGTATTCGCCGGTCGCGGCCGGATCGCCCGGACCGTTCGAAAGGACGACGCCGTCGGGATTGCGGGCCAGGATCTCTTCCGCCGTCGTCGTGGCCGGGACCACGGTGATCTTGGCGCCGGTCGAGGCCAGGGCGCGCAGGATGTTGCGCTTCACCCCATAGTCGATGACCACCACCTCCTTGCGGCCCTGGGTCTTGGGATGACCTTCCGGCCATTCCCACAGACCCTCGTTCCATTCGAAGGCCTGCAGCGTCGAGGCGGGCTTGGCCAGGTCCAGACCCACCAGCCCGGTCCAGGCCTTGGCCTGGTCGACCAAGGCTTCTAGGTCGAAGTTTCCGTCCGGATCATGGGCGATCACGGCGTGGGGCGCGCCCTTGTCTCGGATGATCTTGGTCAGGGCGCGGGTGTCCACCCCGGCCAGACCCACGACGCCGCGACGCTTCATCCAGGCGTCGAAGCCCGCATCCGAGCGATAGTTGGCCGGATCGGTCGGAACGTCGCGGAAGATGGCGCCCCGCGCCGAGGTGTCGGACCCGCCGCCCATCTGTTCGATGTCTTCGACATTGGTCCCCACATTGCCGACGTGCGGGAAGGTGAAGGCCAAGATCTGGCTCATGTAGGACGGGTCGGTCAGGATTTCCTGATAGCCGGTCATGGCGGTGTTGAAGACCACCTCGCCCAGGGCCGATCCGACCGCCCCGACTCCGATTCCCTGAAGGATCGTGCCGTCTGCAAGCGCGAGAACGCCTGTGGCGCCCGGAAGAATCTTGGTCGTCATGGGCGCGCTCCTAAACACGAATCCAGCCCGAAAGGAGGCCGAAGACAAACGGCGGGCTCGTTAAGCCCTGCCGTCCGCTCCGTCAACGTCCGCAGGATCAGGCCGGGCCGATCAGACGGAACTGAGCCGCCGAACCGCCCTGGGCGTGCGGGGCCAGCCACAGGTCGAACAGGCCGGGTTCGATCCGGTAGGCGCCGTCCTCGCCGATGAAGCCCAGCTGACGCGGGTTCAGGGTGAAACGCACCGTCTGGCTCTGACCGGGACGCAGGCTGACCCGTTTGAAATCCTTCAGCAGACGGCCCGGCTGGGTCAGGCTGGCGACCCGGTCGTGGATATAGAGCTGCACCAGTTCCTCGGCCGGGTGAGCGCCCCGGTTGGTCACGGTGACGGCGACGTCCAGCGTCCCGTTCCACGGCAGTTGATCGCTCGCCATCTCAACCGGCCCATAGACCACATCGCCGTAGGTCAGGCCGAAACCGAACGGATAGAGGGCCGTGTTGGTCGTCTCGCGATAGCGGGCCTTGTATTCCTCGACCGGCAGGTCCGGGTTGGCCGGACGTCCCGTGTTCTTGTGGTCGTAGGAATAGGGCTGCTGGCCCGACTTGTGCGGGAAGCTGATCGGCAGGCGGGCCGAGGGGCCATGCTCGCCGAAGATCACGTCGGCGACGGCGTGGCCCATCTGCTCGCCCAGGAACCAGGTCACGACGACGGCTTGGGCGTTCTTGACATTGCCCTCCAGCGCCAGGGCCCGGCCGTTGCGCAGCAGGATGACCATGGGCTTGTTCAGGGCGGCCATGGCGTCGACCAGAGCCATCTGCGGCGCCGGCACGACGATCTCAGTGCGGGACTGTGCCTCGCCCGACATCTTCTGGCTTTCGCCGATGGCCAGCACGATGACATCAGCGTTGGCGGCCGCACGGACAGCCTCGTCGATGCCGCCGTCCAGCGCGCTCTCGACGCCCGAGCCGCGCGCGACGGTCAGGGCTTGCGGATCGCTCATGGCGGCGCGGAAGCCGGCCTCCAGCGAGACGCGACGCTCAGGCGCGCCCCAGATGGTCCACGGCCCCCAGACATTGTCCACGTCGTCGGCGAACGGGCCGATCAGGGCGATCTTCTGGCTCTTGTTCAGGGGCAGAAGGCCGTTGTCGTTCTTCAGCAGGACCACGGACTTGCGACCCGCTTCGCGCGACAGGGCGATATGATCGCGCGAGCCGACCACGGCCTTCTCACGCGCCACGTCCGTGCCGCGATAGGGATCGTCGAACAGGCCCAGCGCCGCCTTGGTGTGCAGCAGACGGCGCACCGCCTCGTCAAGCCGAGCCATCGACACCTCGCCCGAGGCGACCAGGCTGGGCAGATGCTCCAGATAGAGGCCCGAGACCATCGACACGTCCACGCCGGCGTTGAAGGCAAGGCGGGCGGCGTCGCGGCCGTCCTCGGCGAAGCCGTGGGCGATCAACTCCTGTTCGGAGGTGTAGTCCGAGACGACGAAGCCCTCAAAACCCCATTCGCCGCGCAAAATGTCGGTCAGCAGTTTGCGGCTGCCTGAGGCCGGCACCCCGTTCAGATCGTTGAAGGCGCTCATGATCGACAGGCAACCCGCATCCACCGCCGCCTTGAACGGCGGCAGGAAGACCCCGCGCAGGGTCTGTTCGCTCATGTCGGTGGTGTTGTACTCGACCCCGCCGACGGCGGCCGAATAGGCGGCCATGTGTTTGGCGGTGGCCAGGACGGCGTCGCGATCGTCCAGACCCTTTTCGCCCTGGAAGCCGCGCACACGGGCGGCGGCCAGCAGATTGTTCAGCAGAACGTCCTCGCCCGCGCCCTCGACGTTGCGGCCCCAGCGCTGGTCGCGGGCCACGTCCACCATGGGGGCGTAGGTCTGGTGCACGGCCGAGGCCGCCGTCTCCACCGCCGCCGCCCGGGCGGTGCGATAGGCCAGTTGAGTGTCGAAAGCCGCCGCCTCGGCCAGGGGCACGGGGAAGATGGTGGACAGGCCGTGGATCACGTCCGCCGCGAACAGCAGCGGGATCTTCAGCCGGCTCTCTTCCATCGCGACCTGCTGAATGCGGCGGCCGGCCTCGGCGCCGATGCCGTTGAACAGGCTGCCGACCTTGCCCTCGCGGATCATGGCGGTGACGCGCGCCGGGTCGCCCGTGCCGTCCAGCGGGTTCACCGCCGTCGGCATCCAGCGGAACGGATCGGCGAGCAGATTGAGCTGGCCCGCCTTCTCCTCAACCGTCATGGCCGAAATCAGATCCTCGATCCGCTGGCGGTGACGCTGAACGGCGCGGGCGGTTTCGGCGGAAGCAGGCATGGAATACACTCCGGCGCCCATCAGGGCGAGAAGCCCGAGGCCAGACAAGAAGTTTCGACGGGAAGCCGAAGGCTTTTCAGGTCGCGTCTTAATGGGGCGCTCCTTCGGGGCAGATGGATCGGCGAACTGGTGGCCTAACCTCTGGCGACCGCCCCCGTCCAGACCCGCGCCGCATGTAAATGATGTAACAGGCGCCCGAAGTCCTTCAACTCGAGAGCAGCCTAAAGGCCAAGCTCAGCCCAGGGCGATGTCCAGGAACATCATCCCCACCAGACCGACCATCAGCCCGATCAGGGAGCCGTCGCCGGTCGATCGCTCACGCGTCTCGGGAATGATCTCTGCGGTGACGACATAGATCATGGCTCCGGCCGCCAGACCCAGGCCCCAGGGCAGTGCGCCGGGCAAGGCGCCGACCACGCTCGCGCCGATCAGCCCGCCGACCGGCTCGACCAGACCCGAGGCCAGGGCGCCCGCAAAGGCGGCGATGCGGCCATACCCCAGCGAGGCCATGGCCGCCGACACGGCCAGGCCTTCGGGCATGTTCTGAATCCCGATGCCGAGCGTCGTCGCCAGCCCCTGGTGCAGGTCGCCGCCGCCGAAGCTGACGCCCACGGCCGCGCCTTCCGGAAAGTTGTGCAGGGTGATGGCGATGATGAACAGCCAGATGCGGCGCGCCAGATTTTTCGACTGGGCCGGTCCGATCGCCAGCATGTCCACCGGCGCGAACCGGTTCATCAGGCCGATGACCGTGGCCCCGATCAGCACCGCCGCCGCCATGGTTCCCGCCGCCCAGCCGCGCGACGCCCCGCCCGTTTGCAGCACCTCCACCCCCGGCATGATCAGCGAGAAGAAGGAGGCCGCCAGCATCACCCCGGCGGCGAAGCCTAGGAGCACGCTCTGGGTCTGCTGACCGGGCCTTTTGACCACCAGCATCGGCGCCGCGCCGACCGCCGTCATCAGACCGGCCGCCAGACTGCCCAGGGCGCCTGCGGCGATAGGGGACAGGGATTCCATCATCGCCCTGCTGTGACGGCACAGACGACAAGAGACAAGCGGCGATCGGCCGTTTAGAGAAACCTTCATGTCCCAGGCCGCCTCCCCCGCGCCGCGTCCGGACGCCGCCTCCGCCCTGGGGGCCGCCCGCCGGGTCGTGGTCAAGATCGGATCGTCTCTGTTGATCGACGCCGAGACGCGGCGGCCGACGCGCGACTGGCTGGCCGCCATGGCCGAGGATCTGGCGCGGCTGAGGACCGAGGGGCGCGAGGTGATCGTCGTCTCGTCCGGTTCGATCGCACTGGGGCGCGGCCGCCTGCCGAACCTGGGCGCGCGGCTGGAGGACAAGCAGGCGGCGGCCTCGGTGGGCCAGTCCCTGCTGATGGCCGCCTGGTCCGAAGCCCTGGCCCCTCACGGCCTGGTGGCCGGGCAGGTCCTCTTGACCCGAGACGACACCGAACGGCGTCGGCGCTGGCTGAACGGCCGCGCCACGGTCGAGGCCCTGCTGGCCCACGGAGTGGTGCCCATCGTCAATGAGAACGACACCGTCGCCACCGAAGAGATCCGCTATGGCGACAACGATCGGCTGGCGGCGCGCACGGCCCAGCTGGCGCGGGCTGATCTGCTGATTTTGCTGTCCGACGTCGACGGCCTCTACACCGCCGATCCACGGCGAGACCCGAACGCCGTCCACCTGCCTCTGATCGAGAGCCTCGGCCCCGACGTCCTGGCCATGGGCGGCGGCGCCAACGCCCAGGCCGGGGTCGGCACGGGCGGCATGGCGACCAAGCTGGCGGCGGCGCAGATCGCCCGCTCGGCCGGCTGCGCCACCGTCATCGCCTCTGGCCAGACCCTGTCGCCTCTGAACGCGGTTCGCACCGGGGCGCGCGCCACCCTGATCACGGCGCCGGACACCCCGATGGCCGCCTATAAGCAGTGGATCGCCGGCAGCCTGTCCCCGGCCGGCGCCCTGACGCTGGACGACGGCGCCGTCGCCGCGCTGAAGGCCGGCAAGAGCCTGTTGCCCGCCGGGGTCACGGTCGTCTCGGGCGACTTCGAAAAGGGCGACTGCGTGCGCCTGATCGACGCCGAAAACCGGCCTGTCGGGGTGGGCTTAGCCGCCTACGCCGCCGAAGAGGCCGCCCGCATCCGGGGCCGCCGCAGCGATGAGATCGAGTCCGTTCTGGGCTATCGCGGCGCCTCGGTCCTGATCCACCGCGACGACCTGGTGCTGGACGACCGATGACCGAGACCCTGACGCTGAACGAACAGATGCTGGAGCGGGGCCGATGCGCCCGCGCCGCTGCGGCGGGTCTGCGCGACGCCCCGGCCGGCGCCCGCACCCGCGCGCTGGACAGCCTGGCCCGACGATTGACCGCCGCCGAGGCGGACATTCTGGCCGCCAACGCCCGAGACGTGGCCGCAGCCCGTGCGAACGGCATGGCCGAGGCCCAAATCGACCGATTGCTGCTGACGCCCGCCCGCGTCGCCGGCATGGCTCAGGCAGTGGCGACCATCGCCGCCGTGCCCGATCCCCTGGGCGTCGAGACCGAGCGCTGGACCCCCGCCAACGGTCTGGACATCGCGCGGGTCCGCACCCCGATCGGGGTGCTGGGCGTGATCTATGAGAGCCGGCCCAACGTCACCGCGGACGCCGCCGGACTGTGCATCCGCTCGGGCAACGCCGCCATCCTGCGCTGCGGATCGGACTGCCTCCAGTCGTCGCTGGCCATCGCCGGCCTGATCGCGGAATCCCTGGCGGAGGCCGGCCTGCCGGCGGATGCGGTGCAACTGGTCGATACGCCCGACCGCGAAGCCGTCGGCCTGATGCTGGGCGGGCTGGACGGGGCGATCGACGTCATCATTCCGCGCGGCGGCAAGAGCCTGGTCGCCCGCGTCCAGGCGGAGGCCAAGACCGCCGTGCTCAGCCATCTGGAGGGGCTGAACCACACCTATCTGCACGAAGCCGCAGACCTGGACATGGCGCGGGCCGTCGTGCTGAACGCCAAGATGCGGCGCGTCTCCATTTGCGGCGCAACCGAGACCCTGCTGGTCGATCGCGCGGCGGCCGAGCGCCTGCTGCCGCCGGTGGCGACGGACCTGATCGCGGCAGGCTGCGAACTGCGCGGCGACGCCGAGGCGCGGACCCTGGTCCCGGAAATGGTGCCCGCCGAAGAGGCGGACTGGACCACAGAGTATCTCGCGCCGATCCTTTCGGTGCGGGTGGTGGAGGACCTGGACGCGGCGACGGCGCACATCGCCCGCTACGGCTCAGGCCACACCGAGGCGATCGTCACTACCGACGCCGAGGCGGCCGAACGGTTCGCCGCCCGTGTGGACAGCGCCATCGTCCTGATCAACGCCTCGACCCAGTTCGCCGACGGGGGAGAGTTCGGCTTCGGCGGCGAGATCGGCATTTCGACCGCCCGCCTGCACGCCCGCGGCCCGGTCGGGGCGGAACAGCTGACCACCTACAAATACGTCGTGCGCGGACGGGGCCAGACCCGACCCTGAGTGCTGACGGGTTGCGAACGGTAAGGAAATTCCTTACCGTCTCGCCATGATCAAAAGCCGCCTCACATCCAAGGCCCAGACCACCATCCCGCAGGCCGTCCGCACGGCGTTGAATCTGCAGGACGGCGACGAGATCCAGTATGATCTCGAGGGCGACCGAGCCATTCTGCGCAAGGCCTGGCGCGCGCCTGCGGACGATCCGTTCAGCGCCTTCGTCGAATGGGACACCGAGGCGGACCGCAAGGCCTATGCCGGACTTTGAGCGCGGAGACGTCGTCCGCGTCCCTTTCCCCTACACCGATCGGAACACACGCCAGCACCGCCCTGCTCTGGTCGTGTCCAACGGTCCGCTTGGCGAGTCGGACCGGCTCTTATGGGTAGTGATGATCACCAGCGCCGAGAACCGCAGATGGGCGGAGGATGTGCCGCTGGACGAGGACTATGCCGCTGCCGGTCTGCCGGCGCCGTCGTTAATTCGTCCGGTCAAGATCGCCACCATAGATGCAGCCGTGGCTAAGAAGCTGGGGCGGATCGATCCGGACCGGCTGGCGCGAGCGATGCAGTCGGTGCGCGCCAAGCTCTGAACGCCGACGCGATGAACCTCTCCCCTCCGATCCGGAAGGGAGAGGGTCGTCCTGTCTCAGGTCGGCAGAGCATAGGCGATCACATAGTCGCCGCGGGGCGTCTCCATGAAGTGATGGCCGCCCGCCATGATGACGAGATACTGGCGGCCGTTCTGCTCATAGATCATCGGATTGGCCTGGCCGCCGGCCGGCAGGACGTCGGACCAGACGGTCTCGCCGGTTTCGATGTCGATGGCGCGGATCAGGTCGTCGGTCGCCGCGGCGATGAAGATCAGGCCGCCGGCCGTCACCACCGAACCGCCGTTGTTCGGCGTGCCGATCTCCAGCGGCAGGTGCGAGGGGATGCCCCACGGCCCGTTCTTGCGCGCCGTCCCGAAGGGACGGTCCCACAGGGTCTTGCCCGAGCGCATGTCGATGGCGGTGATGCCGCCGTAGGGAGGCTCCTTGCACAGCAGACCCGTCCACTTCACGCGCCAGCCGGCGTTGACGTCGATGGCGTAGGGGACGCCGATCTGCGGATCGCCGGCGCCTTCCCCCTTGGACAGGCTGCCGCCGCGCACGCTCGCCTCCTGCTGCTGGGCGATGTAGCGGGGGTCGTCGCGCGGGAACCAGCCCCGCTCATTGGCCTCTTCGCGCGGCACCAGCCGGTTGTAGTTGGGCATGTCGTTGTAGTTGGCGATGATCACGCCGCGCACAGGATCGACCGCCACGCCGCCCCAGTCGGAGCCGCCGTTATAGCCGGGATAGTTGATGTAGTGGTTGGTCGATGGCGGGGTGTAATAGCCCTGATAGTCGGCCTTCCTGAAGTTGATGCGGCAGAACATCTGGTCGATGGGCGACATGCCCCACATGTCCCGCTCCTCCAGATTGGGCTTGCGCAGGGTGGCGAACAGCGAAAAGGGCTGGGTGGGCGACCGCTGCCCCTGTTCGGTTCCGCCCGTGGTCGGGACCGGACGTTCCTCGACCCCATGCAGCAACTGGCCGGTGGCGCGGTTGAACACATACATGTCGCCCTGTTTGGTGGGCAGCAGCAGGGCCGGAACCACGCCGCCCCCCGTCGGGAAGTCGATTAAGGTCGCCTGAGAGCCCAGGTCGAAGTCCCAGACGTCCTTATGCACCGTCTGGAAATGCCAGCGGGGCTTGCCGGTCGTCACGTCCAGCGCGACCAGGGCGGTGGAGTATTCATTCTCGGCCGGTCGCCGCGAGCTGGACCAGTAGTCGGCGGACGAATTACCCATGGGCAGATAGACTAGGCCCAGCGCCTCGTCCCCCGTGGCCGTGGTCCACATATTGGGCGTGCCCGGCGTATAGGTCTCTCCTTCCGGCGGCAGGCCGTTGCGGTCGGGGCGCATCATGTCCCAGGCGAAACGCAGTTCACCCGTCTCCACATCGAAGCCCTGGATCACGCCCGAGGCGTTCCAGCGCTTCTGGCCGTCCAGCACCTGATGCCCCGTGACGATCACCCCGCGCACGATCACAGGGGCGGAAGTTATCGAGACCATGCCCGGATAGGGCTCGCCCATGCCGCGCTTGATATCGACGGCGCCGTTCTGGCCGAAGGCGGGACAGGGGCGTCCGGTGCGCGCATCGACAGCGATGATGCGGCCGTCCAGAGTGCCCTCGACGATCTTGGTCGCGCACGGCTCGGCCGCGTCGGCGCCGGCCCGCGCGTGGTAGGTCACGCCCCGGCAGGCGGCCGTATAGGGGATGTTCTCGTCGGCGACCTGAGGATCATAGGCCCACTTCTGTCGCCCCGTGGCGGCGTCCAGGGCGAACAGTTTGTTGCGGGCCGAGCAGAGATAGACGGTGTCGCCGATCTTCAGAGGCGTGGTCTCCGCGCCCCACCGTTCTTCCGGCAGGTCTCCGGTGCGGAAGGTCCAGGCCCGCTCCAGTCGACCGACATTGTCCTTGTTGATCTGCGTCAGAGGCGAGTAGCGCTGGGCGCTGTCCGTGCCGCCCCAGGCCGGCCAATCCGCTCCCGTCTTGAGCAGGGCAGGATCATTATAGGCGCCGCGTGGGCCCGGCGCCGGGCTGGCGATCTGACCGCGGTTGGCCTGGGCCACGGCGAAGCCGAACACCACCGTCAGGACCGCCAGTCCCAAGGCGCCGCCGCCCGCCAGCCGTTTGCCGCCCCGCCCCATCAGCACGGGCAGGCTAGCCAGAACCAGGAACATCAGAACCAGCGGGCCGACCAGACGCGGGACCAGGGCCCATCCGTCCAGCCCCTTTTCCCAAAGCGCCCAGACCAGGGTGAACAGGAAGGCGCCGCCGTAGATCCAGGCGCCCCGTACGTCGCGCAAGACCAGCAGCACGCCCGAGGCGATCAGCAGCAGGCCGACGATCAGATAATACCAGGAGCCGCCCAGGGCCGCGAGCTGCGCCCCGCCGAAGGCGAGGATCGCTCCGATCAGGGCGATCAGGAGGCCGAGGAGCAGCGTCAGCCATCCTCCCAGCCCAGTCGGCGTGGTCCATCTCGGCATGGAGCCCCCGTTTTCGATTGCGGTTGAGACGAGCTCAACGAACGGACGCCGCCCAGGTTCCGAATTTGGCGCCTACAGACCCTAAAGCCGTTCCAAGTGGAGCGGCGGGCGCACACATTTATCGCCACATTGCGCGCATATCTGATCATTTGTTGCGATTTTCTCGAGCAATAGCCCGTAGCGGCAATAATATTTGCCTCACACCGCCGCTTTGCTGCATATGCGAGGGATGCATAAGACCCTGAAGCAAGGCGGGACTTTCGTGGTCGAACCCCGCCGCCTGTCCAAGGCCTCCGCCGAACTGCGCACACGCGGTTTCGGTGAGATCACGATTCCGCCCTCGACCGAGACGGCGGAGAAACAGGCGTCGCGCTGCACCGACTGCGGCGTGCCGTTCTGCCAGAACGCCTGCCCGCTTCAGAACAATATTCCCGACTGGCTGCGCCTGTCGGCCGAGAACGAGCCGCGTGAAGCCTGGCGCGTGGCGTCCCTGACCTCGACCATGCCCGAGATCTGCGGCCGCATCTGCCCGCAGGACCGGCTGTGCGAAGGCGGCTGCACCCTGAACCAGTCCGGCTGGGACGCCGTGACCATCGGCTCGGTCGAGGCCTGGCTGGGCGATCAGGCCTTCGCCAACGGCTGGGTCGAACCGATCCGGCCCCAGGCCGAACGCGGCGAGAGCGTCGGCATCGTCGGCGCGGGTCCGGCCGGCATGGCCGCCGCCGACCGTCTGCGCAGCGAAGGCTATCAGGTCACGGTCTATGACCGTCACGACCGGGCCGGCGGCCTGCTGATCTACGGCATTCCCGGCTTCAAGCTGGAGAAGCACGTGGTCCAGCGCCGCGTGGACCGTCTGATCGACGGCGGCGTTCAGTTCGTCCTGGGCTGCGAGGTCGGCAAGGACGTGACCCTGACCGAGTTGCGCGACCGCCATGACGTGGTCCTCCTGGCCATGGGCGTCTATCAGCCCCGCGTCCTGTCCGCGCCGGGGCGGGGCCCGGGCTCCACTGTGGCGGCCCTCTCCTATCTGACCCATCAGAACCGGCGCGACCTGGGCGACGCCGAACAGGACGGCTGGCACGAGGCGCGCGGCAAGCGAGTGGTCGTGATCGGCGGCGGCGACACCGCCATGGACTGCGTCCGCACCGCGATCCGCCAGGGCGCGGCCAGCGTGACCTGCCTGTATCGCCGCGACCGCGAGAACATGCCCGGCTCGGCCCGCGAAGTGGTCAACGCCGAGGAGGAAGGCGTCGTCTTCGAATGGCTGGGCGCGCCCAAGGCCCTGCTGTCCCAGGGCGACCGCGTCACCGGCGTCCGCGCCGCGCGGATGCAACTGACCGAGGCGGCCCCCGGCGAGCGGCGCGACATCGTGCCCGTGCCCGGCGCCGACTTCGATATTCCGGCCGACATCGTCATCGAGGCCCTGGGCTTTTCGCCCGAGCCCTTCGCCGCGCATGAGCCGAACCTGACACTCCGCGACGACGGCACGATCAAGGTCGGCGCCGTCAGCTTCGCCACCAGCCTGCCCGGCGTCTTCGCCGCCGGGGATGCGGTGCGCGGGGCCTCGCTGGTCGTCTGGGCTGTGCGGGAAGGCCAGGACGCCGCCGCCGAGATCGATCGTTACCTGAAGACCCGCACCGAGGAGGTCGCGGCATGACCGATTGGCTGAACAAGTACGAACAGACCCGCGACCGGCTGGAAGCCGAAAACGCCTATGACCGCAGCGCCGAGCGCGACGCCTGCGGCGTGGGCCTGGTCTGCTCCATCGACGGCACGCCGCGCCGCGACGTGGTCGAATATGCGATCCGCAGCCTGAAGGCCGTGGCCCACCGCGGCGCCGTCGATCCCGACGGCCTGTCTGGCGACGGCGCCGGCGTCATGTGCGAACTGCCACAAGGCTTCTTCGCCGACCAGGTGGCCTCGATCGGTCAGTCCGTGCGGCCCGGTCCGATCTGCGTGGGCCAGGTCTTCCTGCCGCGCACGGACCTGGGGGCCCAGGACCGCGCCCGCGCCATCGTCGAGACCGAGGCCCTGCGCGCCGGCTTCTGGATCTACGGCTGGCGTCAGACGCCCATCGACCTGTCGGTCGTCGGGACCAAGGCCGGAGCCACCCGGCCCGAGATCGAACAGATCATGCTGGCCCCGCCGCTGGACGACGCCGGCCAGCCGCTGGACGGCGAGGCGCTGGAGCGTGAACTGTACCTGTGCCGCCGCCGCATCGAAAAGACGGTCAAGACCGAGAACTTGGCGGGGGTCTACATCTGCACCCTGTCCGCGCGCTCCATCGCCTACAAGGGGATGGTGCGGGCCGAACTGCTGGGGAACCTGTATCCCGACCTGGAGGATCCGCGCTTCGTCTCGGCCTACGCCGTCTTCCACCAGCGCTATTCCACCAACACCTTCCCGGAATGGAAGCTGGCCCAGCCCTTCCGCATGCTGGCCCACAACGGCGAGATCAACACGCTGAAGGGCAACCTCAACTGGATGAAGTCGCACGAGATCCGCATGGCCGCCCAGGCCTTCGGGGATCGCGACCGCGAGGTGAAGCCGGTGGTTCAGCCGGGCGGGTCCGACTCGGCCGCCCTGGACAATGTCATGGAGGTGCTGGTCCATGCCGGTCGCCCCGCGCCGATGGCCAAGGCCCTGCTGATCCCCGAGGCCTGGGCCAAGGACGACGTCGTCATGCCGCCCGAACACCGGGCCTTCTACGCCTATTGCAATGCGGTGATGGAGCCGTGGGACGGTCCGGCCGCCATCTGCGCCGCCGACGGCCGCTGGGTGGTGGCGGGCAAGGACCGCAATGGCCTGCGCCCCCTGCGGGCGGTCGAAACCGTGGACGGCCTCTTGATGGCCGGGTCCGAAGCCGGTCTGGTGCCCATCCCCGAAAGCCGGGTGAAGCGGCGCCTGCACATCGGCCCCGGCAAGCTGATCGCCGTCGATATGAAGCATGGCCGGGTCTATGACGAGCATGAGGCCGTCGACGCCCTGGCCGCAGCCCACCCCTATACGGAGTGGCTGGACAATATGGTCGATCTGGAGCCGATCATCGGCCCCGGACCGGAACCGCGTTCGGCCTCCGGCGAGGATCTGACCCGCCGCCAGATCGCCGCCGGCTACAGCCGCGAAGATCTGGATCTGCTGCTGGACGCCCTGGTGCGCGACGGCAAGGAGGCGGTCGGCTCCATGGGCGACGACGCCCCGCCGGCGGTTCTGTCGGCCCTGCCGCGCCCGCTGAGCCACTATTTCCGCCAGAACTTCAGCCAGGTGACAAATCCGCCCATCGACCCCCTGCGCGAAGCCGGGGCGATGAGCCTGAAGACCCGGTTCAAGAACCTGGGCAACATCCTGGCTCAGGAAGAGGCGCAGACCGACGTCTTTGTTCTGGACAGCCCCGTCCTGACCAACGGCATGTACGAGCGGATGGTCGCGACTGTCGGCGCGGGTTCGACCGTGGTCATCGACTGCAGCTATGACGTCCCGGCCGACGACGCGCGGCCCGGCGCGGGACTTCGCGCCGCCCTGGACCGGATCATGGACGAGGCCGAGGCCGCCGCCCGCGACGGCGCCGCCCTGATCGTGCTGACCGACCAGCAAAGCTCGGCGACGCGACTGGCGGCCCCGATGATCCTGGCCACCGCCGGGGTTCACGGACGCCTGACCGCGGCGGGTCTGCGGACCTATTGCTCGATCGTGGTCCGCACCGCCGAGACCCTGGACCCGCATGGGTTCGCGGTTCTGGTCGGGGTCGGCGCCACCACCGTCAACGCCTGGCTGGCCCAGGACCTGTTCCAGGAGCGTCTGGACCGGGGTCTGTACCCCGGCCTGACCCTGCGCGACGCCTGTCTGAACTACAAGAAGGGCATCGAGGCGGGCCTCTTGAAGACCCTGGCGCGCAAGGGGATCAGCGTCATCTCCGCCTATCGCGGCGGATGCGAGTTCGAGGTGTTGGGCCTGTCGCGGGCCCTGACGGCCGAGTTCTTCCCCGGCGCCCCGTCGCGCATCTCCGGCATCGGGCTGGCGGGTCTGGAGCAGGCGGCGCTGAAGCGGCACAAGGTCGCCTGGGGCGAGGCCCAGCCCTCCCCCGCCATCGGCGGCTCCTTCAAGATCCGTGCGGGCGGCGAGGCTCACGCCCACGAGGCCAAGACGATCCATCTGCTGCAGGACGCCTGCAACCGGGGCGACTACCGCCGGTTCAAGCAGTTCTCGGAAGCCGTCAGAAACCAGCCGGACCTGTCGCTGCGCGACCTGCTGGACTTCCGCGAAGGGACGCCGATTCCCATCGATCAGGTGGAGAGCGTGTCGGACATCCGCCGCCGCTTCCTGACACAGGCCATGTCCCTGGGCGCCCTCGGCCCCGAGGCGCATGAGACGCTGAACATCGCCATGAACCGCATCGGCGCCCGCTCGGTCTCGGGCGAAGGCGGCGAGGATCCCGAACGCTATCACCCGCGCCCCAACGGCGACGACGCCAACTCGGCGGTGAAACAGGTGGCCTCGGGCCGGTTCGGCGTCACGGCCGAATATCTGAACCAGTGCCGCGAGATCGAGATCAAGGTGGCCCAGGGCGCCAAGCCCGGCGAGGGCGGCCAACTGCCCGGCTTCAAGGTGACCGAGTTCATCGCCCGGATGCGCCACGCCGTGCCCGGCACCACCCTGATCAGCCCGCCGCCGCACCACGACATCTATTCGATCGAGGATCTGGCCCAGCTCATCTATGATCTGAAGGCCATCAATCCCGATGCGCGGGTGACGGTGAAACTGGTGTCCGCCTCGGGCATCGGGGCCATTGCGTCCGGGGTGGCCAAGGCCAATGCCGACGCCATTCTGATCGCCGGCCACAACGGCGGCACCGGCGCCTCGCCCCAGACCTCGATCAAACACGCAGGCCTGCCCTGGGAGATCGGGTTGGCCGAGGCCCACCAGGTGCTGACGCTGAACAATCTGCGCGGCTCGGTGACGTTGCGCACCGACGGCGGGGTCCGCACCGGCCGCGACGTGGTCATCGCCGCCATGCTGGGCGCCGAGGAATACGGGGTCGGCACCGCCGCCCTGATCGCCATGGGCTGTCTGATGGTGCGCCAGTGCCATTCGAACACCTGCCCCGTCGGCGTCTGCTCCCAGGACGATCGGCTGCGCGAAAAGTTCACCGGCACGCCGGACAAGGTGGTCAACCTGTTCACCTTCATCGCCGAGGAGACGCGCGAAATCCTGGCCTCGATCGGCGCCCGGACGATGGACGAAATCATCGGCCGCACCGACCTGCTGCGTCAGGTCCGGCGCGGCGGGTCACACTTGGACGACCTCGATCTGAACCCCCTGCTGGTCCAGGTCGACGAGGGCGCCGCCGGCAAGTGGGCCGACAAGGGGCGCAAGCCCATCGCCGACAGTCTGGACGCGCGGGTGCTGAAGGATGCGGTGCGGTTCCTGGATCGGGGCCAGACGCTGGAACTGTCCTATCCGCTGAACAACACCCAGCGGACGGTCGGCGCCGCCGTCTCGTCCGCCATCGTGCGGCGTTTCGGGTCCCAGGGTCCGGCCGGACGGCTGAAGCTGCGTCTGGAAGGCATCGCCGGCCAGAGCTTCGGCGCCTTCGCCGCCAAGGGTCTGGAACTGCACCTGACGGGCGAGGCCAACGACTATGTCGGCAAGGGCCTGTCGGGCGCCGAGATTTCAATCCGCACGCCCGAATGGCGCGAGGATCAGCTGATCTGCGGCAACACCACCCTGTACGGCGCCACCTCGGGCCGGCTGTTCGTCGCCGGCGCGGCGGGCGAGCGGTTCGCGGTGCGCAACTCGGGCGCGGAAGCCGTGGTCGAGGGCCTGGGCGCCCACGGCTGCGAATATATGACCGGCGGCCGGGTGGTCGTCCTGGGCTCGGTCGGCTGGAACCTGGCGGCGGGCATGAGCGGCGGCGAGCTGTTCGTGCTGGACCAGCCGAGCCACGCCGCGCGCGCCCTGAACGGCGATCTGGCCGGCGTGACCGACATCGACGCGGCCGCGGCCGAACGACTGCGCGAACTGGTCGAGGCGCACCTGGCCGCGACGGCCTCGCCCTTGGCGCGGCGCCTGTTGAGCGACTGGGACAACACGCTTGACCGTTTCGTTCGCATCGTACCGCTCACGGACATTGTCAGGGCGGAGGAACGGCTTAAGACTTCGGCCTGAAGCCTGGTTGCGCCGTCCTTCCTCTCCTCCCCGAGACGCCTGAAATGACCCGAACCGCCGCCCTTTCCGCCTTCACCGCCATCGGGGCGGCGTCGCTCGCCTCACCGGCCCTGGCGGCGCCTACCCTGCTGGCCCACCAGGCGCCGCTGGTCATCGACAATGCGGCGACGGCCTGGATTCTGACATCCACCGCCCTGGTTCTGCTGATGACCCTGCCGGGCCTGGCCCTGTTCTACGGCGGCATGGTCAGGAAGAAGAATATCATCAGCGTTATCGCCCAGTCGGCGGCGGCCTTCGCCCTCGTCTCGGTGCTGTGGTTCCTGGTCGGCTATTCCCTGTCGTTCGGCGCCGCTCCCGACGCGGTCAACGGCCTTATCGGCGGGGTCCAGGCGGCCTTCCTGAACGGGGTGACGATGCAGACGGCACACAGCCTGCTGCCGGGCCTGCCGGAACTGCTGTTCGTCAGTTTCCAGATGACCTTCGCCATCATAACCCCGGCCCTGATCGCCGGCGCCTTCGCCGAACGGATGAAGTTTTCGGCCAGCCTGCTGTTCTTCGCCCTGTGGCACCTGATCGTCTATGCGCCGATCTGCCATCAGGTCTGGGGCGGCGGCTATCTGGGCGGACTGGGGGTGCTGGACTTTGCGGGCGGAGCAGTGGTTCACGTCAATGCGGGCGTCGCCGGCCTGGTCTGCGCCCTGGTGCTGGGACCGCGCCACGGCTTCGGCCGCGACAACATGGCTCCCGCCAATCTGGTTTACAGCGCCATCGGCACCGGCCTGCTGCTGGTCGGCTGGATCGGCTTCAACGCCGGGTCGGCCGGGGCGGCCGACGCCCTGGCCGCCACCGCCGCCTTCAACACCATCCTGGCCGCCGCCGCCGCCGCCCTGGGCTGGATGGCGATCGAATGGTTTGACCGCAAGCGCCCGACCCTGCTGGGCCTGCTGTCCGGCATCGTGGGGGGTCTGGTCGCCATCACGCCCGCCGCCGGCTTTGTCGATCCCAAGGGCGCCTTCTTCATCGGCCTGATCGCCGGCCCGGCCTGCTACGCCGGAGCGGTCTGGCTCAAGCATGCGCTCAAGTACGACGACAGTCTGGACGCCTTCGGCGTGCACGGGATCGGCGGCATCGTCGGCGCCCTTTTGACCGGCGCCTTCGCCACCACCAGCGTCAACGCCCTGGCGGAGGGGGCGACCGTCTGGAAACAGGCCGTCGGCCTGGCCGGCGCAATCGCCTGGAGCGCGGCGGGCACCTTCCTGGTCCTGATGATCTGCAAGTTCACCACCGGCCTGCGCGTCGCCAGGGACGAAGAGGTCGAGGGACTGGACTATACCCAGCATGGCGAAGCCATCCACTGAGGTCATGGACAGGGGCGGTTGATCCCGTCCCCGTCCGCCCCCATCTTCATCTGTGATCGAAGGTCTTGCCGTTTGCGGGAGACTGTCGGTCGGTCGCTTTTCGAGGACCCAGATGACGACGACCCGCACCGTTCTGTTCGACAGCCCCTTTCTGCTGGGCTTTGACCATACTCGCGCCCTGATCGACCGCGCCGCAAAGGCCGCCGCCGAGAGCTATCCGCCCTATAATGTCGAGCAGATCGCCGACACGGGGGTTCGGATCAGCCTGGCTGTCGCCGGCTTTTCGCCGGACGAGCTGGCCATCACGCTTGAGGGGCGTCAGCTGATCATCGCCGGCAAGCGCGACGAGGCCGGCAAGGGCGAACAGGCCTTCCTGCATCGCGGCATCGCCTCTCGCGGCTTCGTCAGGAGCTTCGTCCTCGCCGACGGGCTGGAGGTTCAGGGCGCGCGGCTGGAACACGGTCTGCTGCACGTCGATCTGATCCGGCCCGAGGCGGAACGCCAGGTGCGGCGCATTCCCATCACGGCGAGCTGAAAAGCGCGGCCGTTCGAACCGCCCGGCGATCCGGGCGTTGTGAAATCAAAGGAGGCGGTCCTATGACGCCGATTATGACCAAGGAAGATTTTGCGGGCCTGGGCGCCCCTGACCTCGTCTATGTGCGCGAGGTGAAGGCGTCCGACCTGCTGGAAGAGGCGGTCGAGATGAAGGACGTCGCCTTCGACCCGAACCAGTCGCTCTACGCCGTCCACAGCGCCGACGGCGAACGCCTGGCAGTGATGCTGGACCGCGACACCGCCTTTGCGGCCGCCGTCGCACACGAGCTGGAGCCCGTCTCGGTTCACTGAGCGGAAAGGGAAGAGGCCGCCGCCTGCTGTCAGGCGGCGGTCGCGGGAGCGTCGTCCTTGACGAACAGGGCGCGGATCGCGTCGGCGGTGTGCGCCTGACGCAACTGCTCCCTCAGCTCGGCTGAACGCAGGGCGCGAGACGCCGCGGCCAGGGCGCGCAGATGCTCGGCCCCATCCTTGGGCGGAGCGAACAGGGCGAACAGAAGATCCACCGGGCGATCGTCGACGGCGTCATAGGCGACCGGCGAATCCAGCCGCACGAATACGGCCGTGACCCGGTCGATCTCCTTCAGCCGGGCGTGCGGCACGGCGACGCCCGACCCAAGGCCGGTCGAGCCCAGGGCTTCACGCTCCAGCAGGGCTTCGAACACGCGAGTCTGATCCACGCCCATGGCCTGGGCCGCCGCCTCAGCGACCGCGTGCAGTGCTTGCCGCTTGGAAGAAGCGCCGCCGCGCAGCACTACGCCGTTGGGCGCCAGGAGGTCTGCGATATGCATTGTAGCCGACTCCAGACAGGCGAATGGCTGTCGCGGGCGCCCCTTTAGAGGCTCCCGCGACAAAGTCAAACTCGGCCTTTACTTAGTGACCGTTGGTCTTGCCGGTGCGCTCGGGGTCGATCCAGCCGACATTGCCGTCAGGACGGCGATAGACGACCGACAGACCGCCGTGGGCGGCGTTGCGGAACAGGACGACCGGATAGCCCGTCATGTCCAGTTCGAGCACGGCCCGCCCCACGGTGATGGTGCGGATCTCATGCTCGGTTTCGGCGATGACCATGCCGACCGGGGGCGGACCGTCGCTGTCGCCGGCGTCGCCGAAGACGTCGTCCTCCACGCTGTCGGGATCCCGCAGCACGATGCTGCGGGCGACTTCGCGCGCGGCGTCTTCGGTCTTTTCAGGCGACAGACCCTTGGGTCCGATATGGTGGTCCTTGAGCCGGCGCTTATAGCGGCGGACGCGCTTTTCGAGACGGTCCAGCGCCTCGGTGAAGGCGGAGTGGGCGTCGCCGCCCATACCCGTCGTCACCAGAGTCTGGCCCGACGCGAGGCGGACCCAACAGTCCACCTTGAAGCCGTGGCCGTCCTTGGACACCACGACCTCGGCGTCGTCACCGCCGCGGGCGAAGTATTTTCCGACCCCTTCTTCGAGTTCCTGGGAGATGCGCGAGCCTAACGCTTCGCCGACATCCACTTGCTTGCCGCTGACTTGGACTTGCATGCGGATAGAACGCTCCCGCTCGCTTTTGGTGTCAATCGGGATCACCGATTTGTGGTCACGCTTGTCAGGCGCCCCTAACCATTCTGCGACGTTCGACGGACGACGGAATTCTCAAGGCTTCCCGATACTTGGCGACTGTTCGGCGGGCGATGTCGATGCCGGTTTCCTTAAGGATTTCGACGATTCTGTCGTCGGACAAAATGTCCCCCCCCAGGCTCTCGCCGTCGATCATGGTTTTTATCTTATGACGGACGGCTTCGGCCGAATGGCTGGCGGCGCCGTCCGTCGATTGGATGGCGGCGGTGAAGAAGAATTTCAGTTCGAACACCCCGCGCGGGGTCGAAACATATTTGTTCGAGGTGACGCGGCTGACCGTCGATTCATGCATGCCGATGGCGTCGGCGACCGTCTTCAGGTTCAGGGGCCGCAGGAACTCGACCCCGAAGGCCAGGAAGGCGTCCTGCTGACGCACGATTTCAGAGGCCACCTTCAGGATGGTCTTGGCCCTCTGATCCAACGACTTGACCAGCCAGCTGGCCTGGGCCGCGCATTCGGCGACGAAGGTCTTTTCCGTTTCCGACCGCGCGCCGGCCTGGACCAGTCCATGGTAGCGTTTGTCGATCAGCAGGCGCGGCAGGGTATCGGCGTTCAGTTCGACCCGCCAGCCGCCCGCCGGATCGGGCCGCACATGGACGTCCGGGACCACCGTTTGGGCGGGTTCGCCGCCGAAGCCGGCGCCGGGTCGCGGTGTCAGGCCCTTCAGCTCGGCGATCATCTCGTTCAGATCCTCGGCGTCGACGCCGCAGACCTTCTTCAGCCCCGCCATGTCCCGACGCGCCAAAAGGTCCAGATTGTCCAGCAGGGCCGCCATGGCCGGATCGAAGCGATTGCGCTCGATCAGCTGCAGCTTCAGGCATTCGGGCACGGAACGGGCCATGACGCCCGTCGGCTCGAACCCGTGGCAGACGGCCAGAACCGCCTCGATCCGCGCCAGATCGACCCCCAGCCGATCGGCGAACTCCGCCAGTTCGCCGCGCAGATAGCCCCCTTCGTCCGTCGCATCGATCAGGGTCAGGGCGATGCCGTGGTCGGCCGGCGACAGGCCCGCCGAAGAGGCCTGGGCCTGGAGATGCTCCCACAGGGTGGGTTCATGGGCGTCGGGACGCTCGCCGTCGCCTTCGAACACGACGCCGCCCTTGCCGGCGCTGGACCAGTCCGACAGACCGGGCTGAGCCTCGTCGGTCAGGCGGTCGCTGGTGCGTTCCCCAGGCGCGGCGTCGCCATAGACGTCGTCGGAACCGGCGTCCATCGCCGCGACCGAATCCTGGCCCACCCCTTCGCCGAAAGACATTTCCTGATCGGCGACGGGATCGGCCGCCCTTTCGGGCGCGTCAGCCTCTCCGCCCTCGGGCTCGTCGCGTTGCAGCAGCGGATTACGCTCCAGCTCGGCCTCGACGAACTCCTCCAGCTCGAGATTGGACAGTTGCAGCAGCTTGATCGCCTGCTGCAGCTGGGGCGTGATGACGAGCCCCTGCCCCTGTCTGATCTCTAGACGCTGCCCGATCACTTACGGTTTTCCTGCGGGCGCCAAAACTGGCCCGGAACTTGCTGTCGAGAGTGCCGCTCATTGGTTAACACCCGACAAACGGGGGGTACGGGCCCGTCCCGACCCGCACGTCTGAGCCTTGGCGACCGGCGGGCAGAGCGCCGCCGCCCTTCGATCAGATGTAGTTTTCGCCCAGATAGACCCGCCGCACCTCGGGGTCGTTGATCGCCTCGTCCGCCGTGCCTTCGAACAGGACCGCGCCGCCCGAGATGATCGAGACCCGGTCGGTGATGTCCAGGGTCTCGCGCACATTGTGGTCGGTGATCAGGACGCCGATCCCCTGCCCCGCCAGATAGCGGATCACCGAGCGGATGTCGGCGATGGCCAGGGGGTCGATGCCGGCGAAGGGTTCGTCCAGCAGGATGAAGGAGGGGCGGCCCGCAAGCGCCCGGGCGATCTCGACCCGACGCCGCTCGCCGCCCGACAGGGCGGTGGCCGGGGCGTGACGCAGATGGTCGATGTGCAGTTCACCCAGCAGCCGCTCGGTCTCCGCCTCGACCCGGTCGCGGGGATAGTTCAGCTCGGCCACGGCCTTGATGTTCTGCTCCACCGTCATGCCGCGGAAGATGGAGGCCTCCTGGGCCAGATAGCCCAGGCCCATCCGGCTGCGCTGATACATGGGCTGGCCGGTGATGTCCTCGCCGTCCAGCCAGATCGAGCCGGAGTCGGGCGGGATCAGGCCGGTGATCATATAGAAGCAGGTCGTCTTGCCGGCGCCGTTGGGGCCGAGCAGGCCCGCGACCTCGCCGCGCTGGACGGTCAGGGAGACGTCGCGCACCACCTGCCGGGCGCCGAAGGCGCGGGCGATGTTGCGCACCCGCAGGCCCTTTTCCGCGCGCGCGGCCTCAGGCGTCGGCTCGGGCGCCGGCCGATCGTCCAGATTCAGGGCTGAGAGTTCTTTACGCGCCAAAGGTCGAGATCCGTGCTCAGCTGGGCCGCGGCCTCAGTTGGTTCCGTCGGGATAGAAGACGCCCTGGATACGGCTGCCGGCGCCCTGGCCTCGCGGGGCGCCCGACATGGCGGCGGCATCGGTGTTGACGTTGTAGGTCAGCCGGCCGCCGGTCAGAACGTTCTTGCCCTGGTTCAGGACGACATTGCCGGTCACGATCAGTTCGCCGTTCGAGGGCGTATAGACAGCCTGGTCGCCGCGCATCGACTGGGTCGGGGTGACGAAATAGACGGTCCCCCTAGCCTCGACCCGGGTGATCTGGCCCTGGGCGTCGCGATAGGCGGTCATGGCCTCGGACCGCAGACGATTGTCGCCCTGGATGATTTCGACGCGGCCGCGCAGGCTCACGCGATCGGGAGCGGCTTCGCCGTCGTCAGCGCCGATGGCGATCGGCTGGCGAGAGGTCGTGCGGGCGGTTTGCGCGTCGCCCACGGCCGGCAAGGCCAGAAGGGTCAGGGCCGTGAGGGCTGCTGCGGTCCGGACGTAAGGGGTTTTCGCTGTCATCGCCGTCATTCGCCTGATCCCGAGGGATTGATGGTTCCGCTTATCTTGGTGTCGCCGGAGCCTTTGAACACCACGCGCTCGCCCTGATCATAGATCGCATAGGACGAAGCGTTGATGGTTCCAATAGGGCCCGCGCCCTGAACGCCTTTTGAACCGGTGATGATTCCGGTCGAGGTGTCGACCACCGCCTCGGGCGTGGTCAGCACAAAGCCCGTGCCCCCGTCCGAAATCCGCACATTGGGGCCGATGGTCACGGTCTTGGCCTGTTCGTCATAGGTCCCGCCGTCGGCGGTCATCTCCGTGACCTTGCGTCCGCCCAGGTTCAGCTTCAGCGCCGGGCCGATCAGGCGGAAACGGCCGGTCGCCGCATCGCGCACGGCGCCCTGGGCGCCGACGGTGAAGGCCCGACCCTGGGCGTCCTGGCCGTGGAACAGCGGCTTGTCCAGACGGATCTCCTGGCCCTGATTGGCCTTGCGCTCCACCCCCGACATGACGGTGCGGAAGACCGTCCAGGTCAGGACGCCCCCCGCCAGCACCAGGATGATGATCGGCAGGACGCGGCGATACAGTTTGACCCGGCGGGAATGGGCGCGCCAACGCGCCCCGGCCAGGGCGACCCGCTGTTCGTCCGCCTCGATGCGGGTCTGTTCGCCGGGTTCGGTCAAGACGGCCTCAGCTGTGGGCGAAGATGTCGACCTCGTCCCATCCGGCGAGATCGAGCGCCGAACGGCTCGGCAGGAAGTCGAAGCAGCGGGCGGCCAGCTCGGCCCGCCCCTCGCGCGCCAGCATCTGATCCAGACGCGCCTTGGCCGCATGCAGATAAAGAACGTCGGAGGCGGCGTAGTCCAGCTGGGCCGGGCTCAGCTCCGCCGCGCCCCAGTCGGACGACTGCTGCGCCTTGGACAGGTCCACCCCGACCAGTTCGCGCACAACGTCCTTCAGACCGTGGCGGTCCGTATAGGTCCGGGCCAGTTTGGAGGCGATCTTGGTGCAATAGACCGGCCGGGTCTCCACCCCCAGGTGCAGCTGGAACATGCCGATGTCGAAGCGACCGAAGTGGAAGATCTTGGTCACGGCCGGGTCGGTCAGCAGCCGCTTCAGGTTCGGACAGTCGTAGGCGGGACGGTTCAGCCGCACCACATGGGCGTTTCCGTCGCCGGACGACAGCTGGACCACGCACAGGGGATCGCGACGGAAACGCAGGCCCATGGTCTCGGAATCGATGGCGACTTCCGTCCCCAGGTCCAGGTCGTCGGGCAGGTCGCCCTCATGCAGATAAACGGTCATGGGCAGGTTCTTACACGGCGAAGGCGCGCGGCGAAACGGCCTCGCGACAGGCATGATGAGGGGCCGGAAACGACGACGGCGCCGTGTCCGAAAACACGGCGCCGTCTGAAAGATGGTGCCCAGAAGAGGACTCGAACCTCCACGGCCGTTAAGCCACTGGCACCTGAAGCCAGCGCGTCTACCAATTCCGCCATCTGGGCCCCGTCGGCAGCGCCTTGCGGCGTTTCCATCGGGAAGGCGCGGACCTCTAAGGGAGGGTCCGGGCGGGGTCAACAGAGATTTTTCATCGGCGGGCGGTTTTATTTTCCAAGCGTCGCCGCAGGGCGGCGTCCAGCCTGCGTTAAGCCTGTTCGCTTACCCCGCCTTGAGGCGAGCCGGCCTAGCGTCCGCCCATGGCCCAGCCGACCCTGACCCAGACGACGCCCGATCGGCGCGCGGCCGTGCGGCGTCCCTACCGCCGTCAGCGACGGCCGGAGGAGCGGGTGCGCCTCTTGGGCGAGGCGGTCGATCTGGTCCGGCCCGAAGAGGTGCTGCACCATGTTCAGGCGGCGGTGGCAGAGGGCCGCAAGACCCTGATCGCCAACCACAATCTGCACAGCCTGCATCTGATCCAGACCCAGGCGGAGATGCGGGCCTTCTATGACCGCGCCGACCTGGTCCAGGTTGATTCGACGCCTCTGATCTGGTTCCTGCGCGCCCTCGGCCTGCCCGGTCGCGGCTTTCACCGATCCACCTATCTGGACTGGCGGGACCATTTCTGGAGCGTCGCCGACCGCCGGGGCTGGCGCGTCATGTCGATCGGCGGGGCGCCCGCCGTCGGCCCGGAGGCGGCCCGACGCCTGGCCGAACGCTATCCTGGCGCAGAGATTCGCACCCGCCACGGCTTCTTCGACGCCCGCCCCGGATCTGCGGACAACGCCGAACTCCTGGCGGACATCCGCGCCTTCTCGCCCCACATACTGTTCGTCGGCATGGGCATGCCTCGCCAAGAGTCGTGGATCGCGACTGTGTTCGACGATCTGCCCGCCTGCGTCGTCTTTTCGGTCGGGGCGGCCTTCGACTATGAGGCCGGGGTTCAGAAGTCGGCGCCGCGCTGGATGGGCCGGGTCGGGCTGGAATGGGCCTATCGCCTGCTGCACGATCCCCGGCGCCTGTTTCACCGCTATTGTGTCGAACCGTGGAGCCTGGCGCCCCTGGCCGCGCGTGAACTTGGCGCCGCCTTCGCCCTAAGGCGACGACGCCAAGCGGATTGATCTAAATCCTACTTGGCAGATAGATATTTATCGGCATGATCGACTTCCGCCTCCGCCCGTTCTGTCGGGGCGGAGGGTCGCCCCACGGGCATTACGGGAGCATCGATGTCGCAAGACCATGGACCCAGGGTGGCGATCATCGGCGCCGGCTTCAGCGGCCTGCTGACCGCGATACAGCTTTTGAGGCGGTCGCCCATCGTGCGGGTGACGCTGATCGAGCGGCGCGACGCCTTCGGTCCCGGCGTCGCCTATGACACCGGCAATCCCGGCCATCTGCTGAACGTCCGCCTGGACAATATGAGCGCCTTTCCCGACCGACCCGACCATCTGGCGAACTGGCTGGCGGAACAGCCGTCCTGGCGCGCCCAGGACGGCTTCATCACACGCGGCGTGTACGGCGACTATCTGCGGCATCTGCTGGCGGAAACGCTCGAAGGCAATGCGGACGAGGCGGGGCGAATGACCCTCGTCCACGGCGAGGCCCAGGCGATCGACCGCCGCGACGGCGGTTGGCGGATCATGGTTGGTGCGGAAGTCATCGCGGCCGATGCGGTGATCCTGGCCCTGGGCAATCTGGAGCCCGCCTCCCCGCCGGGGATCGATGCGGCGGTCCGCGCCTCGGCCGTCTATGTCGAAAACCCGTGGCGTATCGACACGGCTGCGGTCGGGGCTGCGCGCAACATCCTTCTGATCGGCTCCGGCCTGACCATGGTGGATGCGGCCCTGACGCTTCGGCGACCGGGACGGCGCTTCACCGCCTTGTCGCGACACGGCCTCCTGCCCCGCGGCCACGCCACGGTTCCGCCGGCGCCCTTCGACGGCGCCTTTTCCGGCGGTCCGTCCGAAGTCCTGTCCCAAGTGCGGCGCGCCGTCCTGACCCACGATTGGCGGGCTGTGTTCGATCGCCTGAGGCACGGCGCCCGCGACCTGTGGCGCGCCTGGACGCCGCAGCAGAAGCGCCGCTTCCTGCGTCATCTTCGTCCCCTCTGGGACGTTCACCGCCACCGGACGGCGCCGGGCGTGACGCGAGAAATCGCCGCCATGCTGGCTGCGGGGGATCTGACGGTGCTGGCGGGCAAGCTGACCGGAGTGGTGCTGGACGACGGTTCGATCGAGGCCGCCTGGCGGCCGCGCCACCGTCGCCGCCCGATCCGGGACAGGTTCGACCTGGTGATCAACTGCACCGGCCCGCTGGGCGTCATTCAGCACAGCGCCGAGCCGGTGATCCGCAATCTGCTGGCTCAGGGCTACGGTCGGCCCGATCCGATCGGCCTGGGGCTGGAGGTCGATCAGGGCGGGCAGCTGATCGGGGGCGAGGGCGCCCCAACCCCTGACCTTTACGCCATCGGCCCTTTGACCCGCGGCGCCTTTTGGGAAATGACCGCCGTGCCCGATCTGCGAGGGCAGGCGCGGGACTTGGCGGCGGTGGTGGCCGACCGACTGACGAACGCCGACGGCTCGGTCAGATCGGCATGGCCATGATTTCCTTATAGGCCGAGATGACCTGGTCGCGGACGGACATCACCGTCTCCAGCGACGCCTCGGCCGAGCTCAGCGCCGTGACCACGTCGATCAGATTGCCCTGGCCCTGAATCGACTTGGTCATCTGGGTCTCGGCCGCCCGCGTCTGGTCGGCCAGGCCGGTCATGGCGGTCTTGACCAGGTCGGCGAAGCCGTTGTCGCCGGCGGCGGGCGGCTGGGCGGCGACGGGCATGGCCCCGCCCTGGACGGCGGCGTAGGCCTTGGCGGCCATCATCGGGTTCATGGCCTAGTCCCTCAGCGTTTGATGATGTCGAGGGTGCGGCTGTCCATCGACCGCGCCGTCTCGATGACGTTCAGATTGGCCTCATAGGCCCGCTGGGCCTCGCGCATGTCCATGGCCTCGACCAGGGTGTCGACATTGGGTCGCATCACATAGCCCTGGGCGTTGGCCGCCGGATGGGAGGGGTCGTAGTCCATCTTGAAATCGCTGTCGTCGGGGCGGACCTCGGCCAAGGCGACGCCGGTCGCGCCGTCCACCTCTCGTGCCTGAAAGACGGGGATCTGCCGACGATAGGGCTCGCCGCCCGGCGTGCGGGCCGTGGACTGGGCGTTGGCGATGTTCTCGGCGATCACCCGCATGCGCGACTGCTGGGCCTTCAGGGCCGAGGCCGCCACGGCCATGGCGCTGTTCGAGGGTGGGACGGGATCAGGCATGGGTCAGGCCTCCGGTTCAGGCCGCGCCGGGCTTGCGCGCGGCCATGCGGATCATCGACATGGATTTCTGGTAAAAGCCGATGGCGGCGTCATAGGCCATGCGGCTCTCGGCCATCTTCAGCATCTGCTCTTCGACCACCACCGAGTTGCCGTCCAGGGTCGTCTCAGAGTCCGGGGACTTGGACGAATCAAAGCGGGGCGGCGCGACTGCGGGCGCCATATGGGCCCGGTTGGTCCGCACCATCGGCAGTCCGCCGCCGGAGCGCAGGGCCGCGGCGAAGTCGCTGGGCTGTTTCAGGTCGCGGCCGACGAAGCCGGGGGTGTCGGCGTTGGCCACGTTTTCGGCGATGACCTTCTGGCGGGCGTCCAGCCAGCCCAGCCGGCCCTTGATCTGTCCCAGCAGCGGAATGTCGGCGACGCCCATGGCGGTCTCCCGTGCGGCGCAAAAATGCGCGATGGGCAGAAAATGCCGCCTGCATGGTTAATAGGGCGTTATCTCAACGCCTCGTTAACCAGGCTGATTAAGACTTGGGGTCACAGCGCCGACTGCGCCGGGGCCCAAAGCGTATGAACTTCCTCGATCTCGCCCGCGCCGTCTTCGGCCTGGCCTTCACCCTGGGGCTGATCGGCCTGGCGGCCTACGCCGCGCGCCGCTACGCCCCCCAGCTGCTGGCGCGACTGAACGCCGAACGCGGCGAACGGCGGATGCAGGTGGTCGAGACCCTGGTTCTGGACCCCGCCCGCCGTCTGGTCCTGGTGCGGATCGACGACGAGGAGCGGCTGATCCTGCTGGGCGAAGGCCGCGAACTGATCGAGCCGCGCCAGCCGGGGATTTTCAAGTGAAGGGCGCAAAACCGCTTCCCCCCCGCCGGAGCCGGGAGAAGGTCTTCACGGTTCCCGCCATCTCCGAACTGAAGCGCGCGGCCCTCTTGTCGCTGATCACCACCCTGGTCTGCCTGGCCTGGCCGATCGCGGCCCTGGCCCAGGAAGCCGCCCAGTCCGGCTCGGCCATCAACATCGACCTGGGCACCGGGGCAGGCCTGACCCAGCGGGTGGTCCAACTGGTCGGACTGATGACCGTGCTGTCCCTGGCGCCGTCCATCGTCATCATGACCACCAGCTTCGTGCGGATCGTCGTGGTCCTGTCCCTGCTGCGCACCGCCCTCGGGATGCAGCAGTCGCCGCCGAACGCCGTTCTGGTGTCCCTGGCCCTGTTCCTGAGCGCCATCGTCATGGCCCCGACCTGGCAGGACGCCTATGATTCGGGCATCCGCCCGCTGCTGGATCAGCAGATGGAACTGCCCCAGGCCTTCGACGCGGCGTCCGAACCTGTGAAAACTTTCATGCTGGCCCAGGTGGACCGTTCGGACCTGGCGCTCTTCACCCGACTGAGCCGCGTCGAGCCCCCGACCAACCTCCAGGAACTGCCCCTTCGGGTCGTCACACCGGCCTTCATGATCAGCGAGCTGAAGAAGGCTTTCGAAATCGGATTTCTTCTTTTCGTTCCGTTCCTTGTCATCGACCTGGTGGTGGCCAGCGTACTGATGTCCATGGGTATGATGATGCTTCCGCCGGTGGTGGTTTCCTTACCTTTCAAACTGATCTTCTTCGTCCTGGTGGACGGCTGGAGACTGGTCGCCGGGAGCCTGGTGGAGAGCTTCCAGCGGGCGTCCGGAACCGGATAATCCCCGCCCCATAAGGCTTTGCGCCGTTTCCCCGCTTGCAAAGCCAAGCGAAATCCGTGTTGATCCCCCGGTCCTCGCCCTGAATCGGGCGACTAACACTGGAAATGTCTCTTATGACCACTCAAGCCGAACTGATCGCCGCCGTCGCCAAGGACGCCGGTGTCTCGCAGGCCGACGCCGGCAAGGTGCTGACCGCCATCGTCGAAAACATCCACGCCAGCCTGAAGGCCGGCGGCGACGTGCGCATCTCGAACCTGGGCGTCTTCGACACCGCCGATCGCGCCGAGCGTGAAGGCCGCAACCCGGCCACGGGCGCGACCATCAAGATCGCCGCCTCCAAGGCCGTGCGCTTCCGCGTCTCCAAGCCGCTGAAGGACGCCGTCAACGGCTAAGACCTTCGGGTCCAGACTGCGGATCTGATCTGCGGATCAACGGGCGGGGGGCGCTGGGCGTCCCCCGCCCGCTTCTTTTCTGAAGTCCTGTTTGGCGGCATTGACCCAGCCGACGAAGGTGTCGGCATTGGCCGACAGGCCGGCGAAATCGGCCGCGCCCGCCACCCCCGACAGGTCGTCGTCCAAGGCCACGCGAATCGCATTGGCCGAACGCGCCCGGGCGATGAAGGGCGAATACTGACCCCGAAGTCGATCCAGGGCCGCGCGGTTTCCACTCAGCGAATAGCCGACCCCGGCCCGGATCAGCCAGCTCTCCTCGGCGGGCGTCAAAGGTGCGTCCGTCTGTTTGTGGCGATCGCCCAGACGCGCCTCATACAGGGGGGCGGCGTCCGCCCACTTCTGCTGTTTCCAGAAGACGTCGCCGCGCACTTCGCGCGCGGGCGCCGACTGATCCCGATCCAGAACCTCAAGCGCGTGATCGTAACGCCCCAGGTCCATCAGGGCCCGCGCTTCCAGGGCGCGGCGTTCGCTGTTGACGGCGGTCGGCAAGAGGGTGGTGCGCGACCCCCAGATCGCCTGAAGCGCCTTCTCCGGCTGACGGTCCATCAGATAGACGGTGGCCAGATCGGTGGCGACCTGCGCCTTGGCCACCCCGTCCAGCCGCTCGTCCACCTGGTGTTTCAGCAGTTCGGCGGCCTGATCCAGCAGATCGACGTCGATCAGGCGGCGCGACAGGCGGCGCACCATTTCATCGCCGTCTGCGCCGATCGGCGTCAGTTCGCGGAAGTCATAGAAGAGGGCCAGGGCCTGAACGGGTTGCAGGCCGTCGGCGGCGCCTTCCAGGAACAGGGCGCGGAAAGCCTTGGACTGGTCCGCCTGGATCTCGGCGGCGCCCGGCACGTTCGCCATCCGCTTGCCGGCGCTGCGCAGGGCGTCCAGCGCCTCGCGATAGCGGCCCTGTTGCAGATAGAGGTCCGCCAGTTTGCGGATCACCGCCAGTTCGGTCGCATCGCCGCGCCAGCGCCACTTCAGCAGCTCCAGCTGCTGGGCCGCCTGGTCGGGCGTCAGGGCGCCCTTGTCCAGCTCCAGGCTGATGGCGCCCAGTTTGGCGGGGGTGGCGATGCCGTCCAGCGGGGCGCGCGCCACCGCCTTATAGACCGCCAGCGCCCGCGCCTTGTCGCCCGTCAGATCAAACAGACGCGCCTGAACGACCCGCGCCGCCAGCTGGTCGGCCGCCGAGGCGTTCTGGCTGAACACATAGTCCAGCAGCTGGCGCGCGGCGGGCAGATCGCCCGTTTCGATCGCCGCCAGCGCGTGGGCGGCGCCGAAGCGGGCGCGCCATTCCTTGGGGAAGTCGTCGATGACCGAGGCCCCGGCGGCGAAGGCGCGGCGCGCCCCCTCCCAGTCGCCCTGTTCGGCGGCGATATAGCCCTGCCACACCTTGGCGGACGGGTCGTTGGACAGGGCGGCGCCGGCGAAGTCGACCTGGGCCTCCTCCAACCGGCCGACGCCGACGCGGGCCGCGCCGCGCAGGCCCCGCACCTCCGGCTCGCCCTGCATATTGGGGGCCTGGGCGATCAGGGCGTTCAGCACGCCGATCGCCTCATAGTTCAGGCCCGAACCGACCAGAAACCGCGACAGGGCCAGGCGAGCGCCGATCGGGGCGCGGGGATTGTCCGTCGCGGCCAGACTCTCCTGGGCCGCGGCGTCCTGAAGTCGGCGATAGCGTTCGGAAAAGCCCTCGGTCGCCGCCCATTCCTCGAGGATCAGGCTGGGATGGGGCGCCCGCTTCGGCGCGTCGGCCTCACGCTCGCCCGCCTCCAGGGTCGCCGACGGCGGCGAAAGGGTCAGGCCGTTCGGGCGGCTGAGGGTGACCAGATCGCCTGCAGCCTCGATCTTCAGATCGTCGGTCGACGTCTCCACCGCCAGACCTTGAGCCGTCGGGATCAGGCTGAGGTCGATCGTGCTGCGCGAGCCCGAGAAGCCCTTGCCGGGCGCAAGGGCGGTGACGGCGGCGAACCGGTCGCCGACGAGGGGATCGGTCAGCCAGACCGTCTTGGTGGCTCCCGCCATCCGGGCCACCAGGGCGTCGGAGCCGTCGTCTGCGCGGTCCACCTCCACGCCCGAGGCGCCGGTCGGCGGCCCGCCGATGGTCACGGTCCAGGTCCCGCCCTGCCCGTCCGCCGCAACCGCCAGCCCCTCCGGCGCCGCGATGCGGACGGCGGTGTAGTCGCCGCCGGCGGCCCAGCGCGCGTCCTTGGCGGGCCCCAGCGCCTTGGCGCCGGCCATATCCATCTTGGCGGCGGCGTCGAAGACGATCCAGACCGCCTCGCCCCGGCGGAAGACGGCGGCGCCGACCGGCGCCCCCCACTGGAAGGTCAGGACCGTCTTCTCGTCGCTGGAGACGGCGCGAACCGGCACGACGGCGTTGATCTTGGCCCCGGTCTCTTGCGCCGGCGTCTCCGGCGCCTTGCCCGGCGCATAGAGGTTCAGCCAGACGGCGCCGTCGGCCACGCCGGACCGGGCGTCGGCGCCCTCGGCCAGGGTGATGACCAGGTCGGTCGCCCCGCCGCGCGCCATTCGGGTCTCGACCGCCTTGACCCCCTGCGGCGGATCGACACGCAGACGCGAAATGTCAGGGGCGGCCGAGACGCCCAGGCGGACGATGACCTTGTCGGCCTCACGCCGCACCTGGCTGCGCACGCCGATGACGCCGGCGAATTCGACGCGGGTGAACTCGCTGGATTGGCCGATGCTGATCGACAGGGGATCGCTGGAGCGGCCGGCCTCCTGGGCCAGGGGCGCAAGCGGCGCAAAGGCGACCGCCCCGGCCGCGGCGGCGGCCACGGTCGTCTTCAGCAGGCGCTTGCTGTGCGGGGTCCCGGACATATCCGCCCAGCCATGACCCGAAAGCTCTTTAATCGCGGTTAACCGGCCTTCACCGGGATTGTACGGATAGGACGGTTCGTCCGCGCGACAGGACGGACGATCTGGCGCATCATGGGGGCATGACCGATTATCCCCGCCTCAGCACCCTGAAGACCGGCCTGGGCTGCAAATGCCCGCGCTGCGGCCAGGGCCCTCTGTTCAAAGGGTATCTGACCCTGCGCGAAGCCTGTCCGAACTGTGGGCTCAGCTACGGCTTTGCGGACCCTGCGGACGGCCCGGCCTTCTTCGTCATGTCGGCGGTCGGCCTGGTCGGCATGATCCTGTTGATGGTCATCGACTTCACGATGAAGCCGCCCATCTGGGTCCACGCAGTCGTCACCCTGCCGATCCTGATCGCGCTTTGCCTGGGCTGTCTGAGGCCGTTCAAGGCCTGGCTGGTGGCGGAGCAGTATGTGCACAAGGCTGCTCCGCCGGAGTTCTCCAGCAACGGCAAGCACGGGGATTGAGGGCGGGGTGCTCGCCCCCTGCCCCTCAGTCGATGCAGAGGGTCGCGCCCGCCTTGCCGTCCTGGACCGGCGTGTTGCAGCCGAAGCGGTCGCTGGTCGCCTGACAGACGCCGGTTGCGGCGGTTCCGGGCGCGATCCCGCTGTTGCCCTCGATCCGGCAGTCGCCCTGGCACTGGTCGCCGTCGGTGCAGCGCTTGCCGGCGTCGGCGTAGTTGATCACGCACTGCCAGGATTGCAGCCGTCCGACCTGTTTCATCGTACCGCCGCGCGAGGCGCAGGCCGAGGCGTCGGCGCTCTGCATCGGGGCGTCGGAGCCCGCCGTGGTCTGCGCGGTGCAGGCGGCCGCCAGAAGGGCGGCGGCGGCGAGAAGAGGGATACGGATCATTCGATCTGTCCTTTGGCGAAGCCCGACCAGACGTCGTCGTAGTCGAGCTGCATCTGCGGCGATTCCGACGCCCATTTCGTGACCCGGATCGGCGCCCGAGTCTCGAACATGAAGGCCAGGGTGTCAGTGATCTTGTGCGGCTTCAGTTCCGCATTGATCGCACCCTCGTAGCTGGCCTGGTCCGGGCCGTGGCCGCTCATCCGGTTGTGCAGGCTGGCGCCGCCGGGGGCGAAACCGCCGGCCTTGGCGTCATAGGCGCCGGTCACCAGGCCCATGAATTCGCTCATGACGTTGCGGTGGAACCAGGGCGGGCGGAAGGTGTGTTCGGCCACCATCCAGCGCGGCGGGAAGATGACGAAGTCGATATTGGCCGTACCCGGCGTCTCCGACGGACTGGTCAGGACGGTGAAGATCGACGGATCGGGGTGATCGTAGCTGACCGTATTGATCGTGTTGAACCGCGCCGTGTCATAGCGGCAGGGCGCCAGATTGCCGTGCCAGGCTGCGACGTCCAGCGGGCTGTGGTCGAAGGTGGTGGCCCACAGGCGTCCGCCGTATTTCTGGACGCACTGGGTCGGGCGATCCACGTCCTCATAGGCGGCGACCGGGGTTTCGAAGTCGCGCGGATTGGCCAGGCCGTTGGCCCCGATCGGCCCCAGATCGGGCAGGCGGAAGGGGCTGCCGTAGTTCTCGCAGACATAGCCCCGAACGGGCCCGTCGATCTCGACGCGGAAGCGGACGCCGCGCGGGATCAGGACCACGTGGCCAGGCTGGGCCTCGATCACCCCCATCTCGGTGACGAAGCGATGCGCCCCCTGCTGGGGCACGATCAGCAGTTCGCCGTCGGCGTCGTAGAAGACCCGGTCCGTCATCGACCGGTTTGCGACATAGAGGTGAACGCCCGCCCCGGCCCCGGCGTCGGGATCGCCGGCGCCGCCGTAGGTGACCAGACCCTCGACCCAGTCGGTCGCGGTCTCGGGGATCGGCAGCGGGTCCCAGCGCATGCGGTTGGGGTTGGGCGGGGTCTCGTCAAACGGACCGGAGCGGACGCGCCCCTGGTCGAAGGCCACATAGGGGCCGTGCTGGGCCGAGGGGCGCAGACGGTACAGCCAGCTGCGCCGGTTCTCGGCGCGCGGAGCGGTGAAGGCCGTGCCGGACAGCTGTTCAGCGTACAGGCCCATCGGCGTCTTCTGCGGCGAATTCTGGCCCTGCGGCAGGGCGCCTGGCGCGGCCTCGGTCGCGAAATGATTGCCGAAGCCGGTCAGATAGGCGGGCGCGTTGGATCGCGTCGTCATGTGCATGTCTCCCTTGGCGGGAGGTTTAGAAGGTTCGGCCGCAGGCGTCATCCACTCGTCTGCGACATGGGACGACGGAGAAGACCGTCAGAGCGTCCGCGCGATCAAGAGCTTCATGATCTCATTGGTGCCGCCGTAGATCCGCTGGACCCGGGCGTCCTTGTACAGCTGGGCGATCGGATATTCGTTCATATAGCCGTAGCCGCCGTGCAGCTGCAGCATCTCGTCGATCGTCTCGCCCTGGATGTCGGTCACCCAGTATTTGGCCATGGAGGCGGTGGCGGCGTCCAGCTGGCCCTTCAGGTGCAGGCCGATGCAGTGGTCGACGAAGACCTTGGCGACGGTCAGCTTGGTCTTGACCTCGGCCAGTTTGAACTGGGTGTTCTGGAAGTCGATGACGCGTTTGCCGAAGGCCTTGCGTTCCTTGACGTAGGCGAGGGTGGCCTCCAGCCCGCGCTCGGCGGCGGCGACGCCCTGGACGGCGATGTTCAGCCGTTCCTGGGGCAGTTGCTGCATCAGCTGCACGAAGCCCTGGCCCTCGACCCCGCCGATGACGTTGTCGCCGGGTACCTTCACGTCGTTGAAGAACAGTTCGGAGGTGTCGTTCCCCTCCATGCCGATCTTGTGCAGGTTCCGGCCGCGTTCGAAGCCTTCGGCGCCGTCCGTCTCGACCACGATCAGGGACGTGCCCTTGGCGCCCTCGGCCGGGTCGGTCTTGGCCACCACGATGATGAAGTTCGCCAGCTGGCCGTTGGTGATGAAGGTCTTGGAGCCGTTGACGACATAGCCGTTGCCGCTCTTGATCGCCGTGGTCTTGACCCCTTGCAGGTCCGAGCCCGCGCCCGGCTCGGTCATGGCGATGGCGCCGACCAGTTCGCCGGAGGCCAGACGGGGCAGCCAGCGCTTCTTCTGCTCCTCGGTGCCGTAATGCCAGATGTAGGGCATGACGATCGCATTGTGCAGGCTGATGCCGAAATGGTCCGCGCCCTTCCAGCCCAGCTGGCGCATCAAGACGACCTCGTGCCGATAGTCGCCGCCAAAACCGCCGTCCTCTTCGGGCAGCGACAGGCCGAGCAGACCCGCCTCGCCCGCGTCGTTCCATAGCTGGCGCGGCACCGAGGAGTCGGCGATCCACTGCTGCACCTTGTCCAACGGCGCGTGCTCGTCGATCCATTTGCCGACGCTGTCCGAGAAGAGGGTGATCTCCTCTTCCTGCATGAAATCGGGATCAGGGCTGCCCAGCACGTTCATCGGTTTTGTCCCTTGTCTCTATGATTGCAGTTGGGCTTCTGCGTCCCAACCGTCAGGTCTTGGTGTGGATTGCGACCACCACTGAAGGCCGGCCGCAATCCATTTCTGACGAAGCTCGGCGTGTGTCGCCTTGGCGTCATCGTAACCAAAGTGTGTCCCGCAGCAGGGGCAGATTTCGAACGACTGTGTCGGTTCGAAATCCAGCTCCCATTTGCAGACAGGACAGGCCGCCACAGTCCTCAGAACGCCTCGACCGGCATGGCCATCAGCACGTCCGCGCCGGTCTTCATCTTCTTCAGATGGGCTTCGGCGTCGGGCAGGATGCGCTCGACGAAGTAGCGGCCGGTCTGAAGCTTGGCGGCGTAATAGGGGTCGGTCGAACCGGCCTCGATCTGGGCCTGGGCGACCTTGGCCATCAGCGCCCACATATAGGCCAGGGCCGTCAGGCCGAAGACGTTCAGATAGTCGGTCGAGGCGGCGCCGGCGTTGTCCGGATTGGCCATGCCGTTCTGCATCAGCCACATGGTGCCTTCCTGCAGCTTGGCCTTGGCGTCGGCCAGGCCGTCGACGAAGGGCTTCAGCGTTTCGTCGCCGCCGTTCTCCGCCACGAAGGCGTCGATCTCGCCGAACCAGGTCATGATGGCGCGGCCGCCGTTAGCGGGCAGTTTGCGGCCGACCAGGTCCAGGGCCTGGATGCCGTTGGCGCCCTCATAGATCATGGTGATCCGCGCATCCCGCAGGTACTGCGAGGCCGGGAAGTGTTCGGTGTAGCCCGAACCGCCGTGGACCTGCATGGCCAGGGAGGCGACGTGGAAGCCCTTGTCGGTCAGATAGGCCTTCAGCACCGGCGTCAGCAGGCCCATGTAGTCCTTGGCCTTGGTCGCCACGGCCTCGTCTTCCGACTTCTCCAGATCGGCGTGAAGCGCGGTCCACAGGATGAAGGCCTGGCCGCCTTCGACGAAGGCGCGGGCCTCCAGCAGCATGCGGCGCACGTCGGGATGGACGATGATCGGGTCGGCGGGGCCTTCCGGGTTCTTCGGCCCGGTCAGGCTGCGGCCCTGCAGGCGGTCCTTGGCGAACTCGACGGCGGCCTGATAGGCGGCGGTGGCGATGGCCAGGCCCTGCAGACCCGTACCCAGGCGAGCCTCGTTCATGACCACGAACATATTGTTCATGCCCCGGCCTTCCTCGCCGATCAGCCAGCCCTTGGCGCCGTCGTACTGCATGACGCAGGTGGCGTTGCCGTGGATGCCCATCTTGTGTTCCAGACCGGCACATTCGAGCTTGTTGCGCTCGCCCAGCGAACCGTCCTCATTGACCAGATATTTGGGCACGACGAACAGCGACAGACCCTTGATGCCGGGCTGGGCGCCTTCGATCCGCGCCAGGACGGTGTGGATGATGTTGTCGGAGAAGTCGTGCTCGCCCGCCGAGATCCAGATTTTCTGGCCGGTGATGGAGAAGCTGCCGTCGTCGTTACGCACGGCCTTGGTGCGTACCATGCCCAGGTCGGTGCCGCACTGGGGCTCGGTCAGGTTCATCGTGCCGGACCATTCGCCGGACACCATCTTGGGCAGGTATTTGGCCTTGATCTCGTCCGAGGCGCTGGCATGGATGCCGGCATAGGCCGAGGCGGTCAGGCCCGGATACATGGAGAAGGCCGCCGAGGCGCCGGCGGTCATCTGACCGAAGGCCGAGGCGACGATCGAGGGCATGCCTTGGCCGCCGTAGGCCGGATCGGCGGCCAACGCCATCCAGCCGGCTTCCGACATGGCCTTATAGGCTTCCTTCCAGCCCTTGGGACCGGTCACGACGCCGCCCTCGGACCAGTGGCAGCCTTCCTTGTCGCCGGGGTTGTTGATCGGGGCGATGACCTCGTCGGCGAACTTGGCGCCTTCCTCCAGGATCTGGTTGACCAGGTCCGACGAGACGTCCTGGAAGCCAGGTTGGTTCGTGTACCGGTCGATCTCCAGCACCTCGTTGAGGATGAAGGTGAAATCGCGGACGGGCGACTTGTAGGCCATGGATCAGGCTCTCGCTTTGAAGGGGTGGTGGTGGTCTTGGTTGAGACGCGCGCGCAGCAGCTTCTCGTAATCTTCGGCGCCGGGCAGCAGGTCGGGACGGTGCTCGCTCAGCTTGGACTCCATCCAGGCGCAGGCGTCCTCGGCCGTCTGAATGGCGCCTTCGATGTCTTCCAACTGCTGTTTCAAGGCCGCGATCTGGGCGCGGTGACGCCGCAGGGCCACGGCCATCTGATGGACGTTGTGATCCTTGCGGTCGTACAGATCCAGCATCTCCTGGATCTCCTGCAGGGTGAAGCCGATGCGGCGCCCCCGCAGGATCAGCTTCAGACGGGCGCGGTCGCGGGCGTCATAAACGCGGGTCTGACCCTTGCGCGCAGGGGTCAGCAGACCCTTGTCCTCATAGAAACGCAGCGCCCGCGCCGTGGCGTCGAACTCGCGGCACAGCTGGCGAATGGAATAGGTGCGATGGTCGTCGGCGGTGGCCATGAAGACACCATAACTTGACGTGCGCGTAAAGGAAAGAGTTTACGTGCGCGTAAGGGTAAGCTTTTCGTCGCCGCCCCTCCCTCGCGGCGCGCTAGGCAAAGAAAAGCCCGGAGCCTGGGGAAGGCTCCGGGCGCGACACGCCGGGGCGGAGGGGGGAGAGGCCCCGGCGATCGATCCTGTTTCAGGCGCGCCGCCGTCCTAAGAGGACGGGAACGGTGAGCGCCAGGAGAATGAGGTTCACCACCGCCAGGCCGATGTCGCGGCTCAGGGCGTGGACCATCAGCATGGTCGCCTCCATCACGATCAGTCCGGCCGAGGCGCTCAGCAACAGAGGGCGCCCCACGCGCCAGGAGATCAGCGGCGCCAGAACGCTCAGACCCAGCGCCATCTCCACTAAGCCCAGTCCGCGCACCATATTTTCCGGCGCGACCGCAGGCCAGCCCATCAGGGCGATCAGATTGGTCATCGGCTCGGTCAGCTTGGCGTAACCGGCGGCGATGAAGAACATCGCGATCCAGCCCTGGAAGGTCCACAGTGTTACGTTCTTGTAGACGGAGCGGGTGCGCGACTGGGCGACGGGCAGAGTGGTGGAGGTCATCGGGGAGCGCCTGATTGGTAACAGTTGCGAGATCGGATCGAGCAACTCCGTTCGCAAGGGGTATGTAGCGCAGCCGATGCATTTTGTCATCGCCGGATGACATCAGTTGATGACATCGGCTGATGACTTATTGTTTCTGTGACATCCACGCTACAGGCGACCCGTCGCCCTTCCCTGAGGATCACCCCTCTTCCGACTGAGGTCCCGGCGTCTGGACGATCAGATCGCCCGGCTGGCAGTCCAGCTCTCTACAAAGGGCGTCCAGGGTGGAGAAGCGCACGGCGCGGGCCTTGCCGGTCTTCAGGATCGACAGATTGGCCATCGTCACCCCGACGCGGTCGGACAGTTCGGTCAAGGACATGCGGCGCTCCAGCAGCAGCCGGTCCAGTTGGATCATGATCATGGCGCGCCTCAGACCGTCGCCAGCTGTTCGTCGCGCATGGCCGAGCCCTGGCGAAACACCTCGGCCAGGATGAAGACGACCAGAATGCCCAGCCACGATCCTAGGCTGAAGTCATAGTCGGAAACCGACTCCCCCATGACGTGCGGCGCCACAAGAGCCAGCATCAAGGCGGTGAGCTGGATACCCATCAGGCCCAGCCCCACGCCCTGCAGCCGCTTGACGTTGGCGAACTCGAAGGCGTCGCCCTGATTGACCGAAAGCAGGATGCGGCGCAGTCGGTTGATGATCCACCAAGTGAAGCCGCAGGCCAGGAAGGCGCCGAGCAGGGTCAACCGTTCCGGCCAGTGCAGGTCACGCGCGTCGCTGCTGTCGAGGTTCCTCATTCCGTCGACGAACCCCGCCGCAAAGTCGGGCGATATGATGCTGGCGGCCAAGCAGATCGCCATGATGCCGGTGGCCAGCATGACGAAGACGTTGGCGAACCCCAGGCACCAGCGCAGGGCGCTTGAGATAGAGTATTTTCCGATCAGTCTCATGTCGAACAGCCCTTTCTTCGGCGTCGCCCTCCGCAGCGCCTTAGTGACTATCGATATGGATTTATCGAGAAGCAGGCAATATCTTTATCGATAAACGAGATGAAGCTTTCGTAAGGTTCTGCATCAGGCGGTAAAGCCCCAGCCTATCCGCGCGGCCTCCAGCCGGGCCAGCTTGGCCTGGAACGGCGCCCAGTCGTCCTGAGCGTCTATCGCGGCCCAGATCGCCTCGACCTCCTCGATCAGCATTTCCTCGGGTTCGCGGGCGGCGAACATCGGATGCTCCAGCCGTTCGATCCGGTCGGGCTCGTGCGCCATCAGGGCGAAGCGGAAGGCGTCGAAGGCCTCGCCCTGGTACAGTTTGGCGCGCGGACCCGACAAGGCGCGCGCGGCCGAGGCGAAGCCGCCGAACCAGTCGAAGAACAGCGGCTCCCAGCGCAGCCCCTCCCCGCCTTCGCGCAACAGGGCCAGGGCCGTGTCAACCAGCCTCTGGTCCGCCGCCTCTCCCAGGCTCAGCACGCCGAACCGCATCAGAAAGGCCGCGCGCAGTTCGCGGATATAGGCGGGGCCGAAGCCGTTCAGGGCGTCGGTCAGGGGCTCGACCTCGGCGACCAGTTTCAAACAGCCGGCCAACTGGGTCAGGTTCCAGAACACCGCCTCCGGCTGGCGGGCGAAGGCGTAAAGGCCGGTCTGGTCGAAATAGGCGGCGGTGAAACCCGGCTGATAGGACGGCAGGAAGCGCCAGGGGCCATAGTCGAAACTCTCGCCCGTGACGTTCAGATTGTCGGTGTTGAGCACCCCGTGGACGAAACCCGCCGCAATCCAGCGCGCGGTCAATTTGGCCGAGGCCTCGACGACGGCGCGCAGCAGGCCCGGCGCGTCCCCCGCCGCGACCTGTGGGTGATACAGGCTGCGGACGTGCGCGATCAGCGCTTCGATATGATCGACCCGCCCCAGATAGGCGGCGCGCTGAAAGGTTCCGAACCGAACATGGCTGTGCGACAGGCGCGCCAGGACGGCCGAACGGGTCGGCGACGGCTCGTCGCCCCGCTCCAGCGCCTCGCCGGTCTCGATCAAGGAGAAGGCGCGGCTGGTCGGAACCCCCAGGGCCTCCAGCATCGCGGCCGCCAGAACCTCGCGCACCCCGCCTTTCAAGGTCAACCGACCGTCGCCGCCGCGCGACCAAGGGGTCTGGCCCGATCCCTTGGTTCCCAGATCCAGCAGACGGGGCCGCTCGCCGCGCCGCGCGGCCGTCGCCTGCGGCGTCTCCCACATCTGGGCCGCCAGAAAGCCGCGCCCGTCGCCCAGGTCGGGGTTATAGTGACGGAACTGATGGCCGTGATAGCGCATCGCCAACGGCCCCGGCTGGCCCGGCAGGGGTTCGAACCGGCCGAAGGCGGCGATCCATTCGGCCTCGCTCAGGCTGTCCAGCCCCACCTCGGCGGCGGCGCGCTGATTGCGGAAACGCAAATCGGCGTTGGGAAAGCGCGCGGCCTCCACGGCGTCGGCGAAGTCCGGCCCCAGATTGAAAAAGACGGGAGCGGGGCGGTAGTCGGCGTGGACGGGCATGGCGGTCAGTTGCGCCCGCCTGGACGCTTTCGCAAGGCGCGGACTCGTCGCTGATCGGCTGAAGACTGACCTAGCGTCAAAATTTTCTGTCTCTTCCGTGTCACAGAAGGGCCGAACTAGGGCGAAAAATGGTCGCGGGTATCAGCGCTCGCTTGTCGTTCGGCGGGAAGCAGGCTTAGCCTCACCTTACTGAACGCGCCTCCACGCAGAGGCGCGTCGATTGGGAAATAGGAAACGCTTCGGTCGCCCCGCGACCGAGCTTCAGAGCCGGGAGGACGCTTCGTTGCGCCACACTAACCGCTACCTCAGAACCACCGTGTCCGCCGCCGTGGTCGGCGCCGCCGCCTTCGGCTTCGCCGGCATGGCCGCCGCCCAAGAGGCGCCGGCGACCGTGGATGACATCATCGTCACCGCCCAGAAGCGCGAACAGAGCCTGCAGGACGTGCCGATCGTGGTCACCACCCTGTCGCAGGAGGTGCTGGACGGCGCGGGCGTGCAGGACATCAAGGATCTGCAGATCCTGACCCCCGGCATGACCGTCACCTCGACCCAGTCGGAAGCCTCAACCACCGTCCGTATCCGCGGCGCCGGCACCGTGGGCGACAACCCGGGCCTGGAAAGCTCGGTCGGCGTGGTCATCGACGGCGTCTATCGTTCGCGCAACTCGGTCGGCTTCGGCGACCTGGGCGAACTGAGCCGCATCGAGGTGCTGAAGGGGCCGCAAGGCACCCTGTTCGGCAAGAACACCTCGGCCGGCGTCATCAACATCATCACCGAACGTCCGTCGTTCGACCCGTCGATCTCGGCCGAACTGACCGCCGGCAACTACGGCGCCGTCGGCGGCTCCGTCTCGGTGACCGGCGGCCTGACCGATCAGATCGCCGGCCGCCTGTTCGTCGCCCATCGCGAGCGCGACGGCTTCTATGACGTCAATCTGGGCGACGGCCCCCGCACCCTGACGGAAGACAACACCCAGGACTACTGGACCGGCCGTGGCCAGTTGCTGATCCTGCCCAGCGACGAGGTGTCGATCCGCCTGATCGCCGACTACACCAAGCGCGACGAATTCTGCTGCGCCGCCGTCCAGACCCGCGTCGGCCCGACCCAGGCCTTCATCGCCGCCCTGACGGCGCCGAACGGCCCCGGCCAGCGTCCGCCGGTCGCCGGCTTCGGCACGGTGCCCTTCAGCCGCACCGCCTATTCGAACCGCGAGACCCCGCAAGAGATCGAGGACATGGGTCTGTCGGCGGAGGCCACCATCGACCTGCCCAGCCTGAACGCCACCCTGACGTCCCAGACCTCGTGGCGCGACTGGTCGTTCCAGCAGGGGATGGACCTGGACTACACCGGCGCCGACATCCTGTACCGCGCCAATGACGGCTCCAACGGCTATGGGGTCGGCAACCTGACCCAGGAACTGCGCCTGGCCGGGACGACGGACAAGTTCGACTGGCTGGTCGGCCTGTTCGCCACCAAGGAGGAGGTCTATCGCGACGACAGCTATGTCTACGGCGCCGACTACAACGCCTTCGCCTCCCTGCTGCTGACGGCCTCCCTTCCCGCCTCCGTGGGCGGCCCCAGCCCCAGCCGCCTGGGCTGTTTCACCAATCCCCAGGGCTTCCTGGTCGGCACGGCCGGTCCGGCCGCCGGACAGCCGCTCTGCGTGATCGGCGCCGTGCCCCCCAGCGCCGCCGCCCCGACCTTCGGCACGGGCAAGGCCTATGAGGACCACTATTCCCAGAAGTCCGAATCGGTCGCCGTCTTCACCAACAACACCTATCGGGTGACGGAGGCGTTCGAGATCAACCTGGGTCTGCGCTACACCTATGACAGCAAGCGCCTGCTGGGCCTCCAGGACAATCTGGGGACCAACGGCGCGGCCTGCGGCGGCGCCCTGGCGAACCAGAACCCGGCCAATCGCGCGGTCTCGCCCATCCCCGGCACGGCCAATGTCGCCACCCCGACCTCGGCCCTGGGCCTTCTGTGCCTGCCCTGGTCCAACCCGCTCTACGACAACCGCCGCATCCAGGAGAAGTTCAGCGATACGGATCTGAGCGGCACGCTGAAGGCCTCCTACCGCCTGAATCCCTCGGTCATGGGCTATGTCTCCTACGCCCGCGGCTACAAGGGTGCCGGCTATAATATGGACCGGGTGCAGACGGGGGTGACGCCGGACGCCTCGCTCTTCTTCGACGCCGAGACGGTCGACAGCTATGAGGCCGGTCTGAAGACGACCCTGTTCAACCGCACCATGCTGTTGAACATCACCTACTTCGACCAAAAGTTCGAAAACTTCCAGCTGAACACCTTCCTGGGCACCGCCTTCGTGGTGGAATCGATCCCGGAACTGACCTCGCGCGGCGTCGACGCCGACATGGTCTGGTTCACCCCGATCGAGGGCCTGTCCTTCCAGGGCGGCGTCACCTACACCGACGCCAAGTACGGGGACTTCACGGCGGCGGACCTGTCGAACCCGGCGCGTTTCGCCCAGCTCTCGCTGCTGCCGGGCGCCCGCGCCTCCTTCGCCCCGGAATGGTCGCTGACCGGCGCCCTGGCCTTCGACCGCTCGCTGGGCGGCGGCCTGCGCGGCGGCTTCAACCTGTCGGCCAAATATTCGACCGAGTACAACACCGGCTCGGACCTGCTGCCGTACAAGAACCAGGAGGCCTTCACCGTCGTGAACGGCCGCATCACCATCGGTTCGGAAGACGAGCGCTGGACCGTGGATGTCTGGGGTCAGAACCTGCTGGAGGAGGAGTACACCCAGGTGGCCTTCGCCGCCCCGCTGCAGGGCACGGCCTTCACCAACACCACCACGCCCCAGGCGGACGGCACCTACTATAACATCGCCACCGACACCGCGACCTACAACGCCTATCTGGGCGCCCCGCGCACTTGGGGCGTGACGCTGAAGGTCAAATACTGATCGTCTGAACCGCCGCGGCCCCAAGGGCTGACAGGGCGGAACGACGAAGGGCCGACCGGGAAACCGGCCGGCCCTTTTTCTTTGCAGGGGGACGGGATGGCGGCGGAGGCGGCCGCCGCCCCTTCGACCGGAAGGCGCTTACTCCCCTTCCGTCATCCTCGGTTTGCCCCCGTCATCCTCGGGCTTGACCCGAGGATCGAGGGGGCCGCCGCTTGTGCGAGACCCCGGACGCAGCGTCCGATCCGGGCCCGATCCTCGGGTCAAGCCCGAGGATGACGGGGGGGGGGGGGGCGGCGGGGGGTTTG
>NZ_JBWKZJ010000017.1:0-63282 GCF_059424365.1 Brevundimonas sp. GW456-12-10-14-LB3 | reverse complement strand
GGTTTGGCCGGGGCGGGCGTCTCGGCCGCCGCAGCCGGGGCGTCCGGCGTCGGGGAAGGGTCCGGCGCGGGGACGCGCGCGGGCGGCGGCGGCTGTGGCGGCGGAGCGACCAGTTCGACCAGGATCGCCGGCTCCGGCGTCGGCCGGGCCGGCGGCTCGGGCCGCACGGCCGTCATCATCAGCACCAGGGCCGCATGGCCGAACACCACCGGCGCGACCGCCAGGGCCCGTCGCCGGATCGCCGCCGGGCTCAATCGCCGATCCGTGATGCGATGTGAGACGTCGTTCGCATGGTCATTCGCGACGAACCCCTGTAAAAAATCACCACCGCCTGTTGAAAACATTCAGTCGCGTCAGGAAGGTGGCGAGAGCGCGAATACAACTGGTCGCTGTCCAAGATCAGCGATAGTCCAGAGGGTCCGCCATACGGCGAAGCCTGCTGGCGGGCCAACGTAACAACGCACCTTCTGGTTCCGTTTTAAGCTGAAAATCGTGCAGATCGAGCCGAGATCGAACGGCTAAGCTGACATTTTGCCGCCTAAAGCGCGTCATTACTCCGCCTTGTCGCCTACCGCAGTTTCATCGGGCGCATGAACTGGGCGTGGCGCCCCCAGCAAGAAGGAGACATGAACTTGAGCAGATCGAAACTCAGGACGGCGGTCCTCGGCGGCGCCCTTGTCGCGATGGGCTTCGCGGCGAGCGGCTGCGCCAGCCATCGTTTCGTGCGTGATCAGGTCGAGGTGGTGGACAACCGGGTGACCCAGGTCGAGGGCACGGCGGGCCAGGCCCTGCAACGGGCCAACGACGCCCACAAGCTGGCGGAAGGCAAGTTCCTCTATCAGGTCGTCCTGTCCGACGACTCCGTGAAATTCCCGACCGACGCCGCCGCCCTGTCGCCCGAGGCGGAACAGCGGCTGGCCCAGTTCGCCCAGCGTCTGCAAAGCGAGAACCGCAACGTCTATCTGGAGATCCAGGGCTATACCGACTCCACCGGCACGCCCGAGCACAACGACCAGCTGGGCGAGCAGCGGGCCGAGGCCGTGCGCCGCTTCCTGAACCGCCAGGGCGTGGCCCTGAACCGGATGTCGACCATCTCCTATGGTCAGGAAGAGCCGGTGGCCTCGAACGACACTCCCGAAGGCCGGGCGCAGAACCGGCGCGTGACCATCGTCGTCCTGGCCTGATCAGGCTTGATCCAGAGATCGGCGGCCGCAGCGATGCGGCCGCCGTTTTCAGGTCTGCAGGCCGCTGAAGAAGGCCGGCACGGCCTCGGTCGCAGGACCATAGACTCCCTCGTCGAACAGCCGCGCCCCTTGCGTCGGCTCCAGATTGATCTCGACGGTCCGCGCCCCGGCGTAGCGGGCCGACTGCACGAACCCCGCCGCCGGATAAACCGCCCCGGACGTTCCGATGGAGACGAACAGGTCGCAGGCCGCCAGCGCCGCCTCGATCCGCTCCATCTGCAGCGGCATCTCCCCGAACCAGACGATATGGGGCCGCATCCTCCCTTGCGGATGGTGCGGGGAAGGCTCGTCCGCCGCCATGTCCCCCGCCCAGTCCATCACCACGCCCGAGCGGGTGCAGCGCGCCTTCAGCAGTTCGCCGTGCATATGGATCAGCTCGAACCCGGCGGCGGGCGGCGTCTCGGCATGGGCCCGGTCGTGCAGATCGTCGACGTTCTGCGTCACCAGCAGGAAGTCGCCGTCCCACCGCGCCGCCAGCTCGGCCAGGGCGACATGGGCCGCATTGGGCCGGACCTCCGCCAACTGTCGCCGCCGCTGATTGTAGAAGTCCTGCACCAGGGCGGGGTTCGCCGCATATCCCTCCGGCGTCGCCACCTCTTCCACCCTGTGCCCGCACCACAGGCCGTCTGACGCCCGAAACGTCGGCACCCCGCTCTCGGCCGATATGCCGGCGCCGGTCAGGACGACGAGGTTGCGATGGGTCATGACCCTGATTAGCGCGTTCGACGCCGACGGTCAGCCTGCGTCCGATCTTGGCGTGGTTGCGCGATAGACATCGAATGTGGCGCATACTTGCGAACGAATCTCAAAAATCTGCACGAAAGTGCACTAAAAAATTCTGAGTGGCGTTTTCGGCGCGGGGCTAGCGTCGGCGACGCCCCTCGTGACACACAGGCGCAAACTGAGGAGCCCCCGCCATGAAAACACGCGCCGCCGTCGCCTTCGAAGCCAAGAAGCCGCTCGAGATCGTCGAGGTCGATCTGGAGGGGCCGCGCGCCGGCGAGGTGCTGATCGAGATCAAGGCGACGGGGATCTGCCACACCGACGCCTATACGCTGGACGGCCTGGACTCCGAGGGCATCTTCCCCTCGATCCTGGGGCATGAGGGCGCGGGCGTGGTGGTCGAGGTGGGGCCGGGCGTGACCTCGGTCGCCGTCGGCGACCACGTGATCCCGCTCTACACGCCCGAGTGCCGCCAGTGTAAGTCGTGCCTGTCGCGCAAGACCAATCTCTGCACCTCGATCCGCGCCACCCAGGGCAAGGGTCTGATGCCCGACGGCACCAGCCGCTTCAGCTACAAGGGTCAGGCCATCGCCCACTATATGGGCTGTTCGACCTTCTCCAACTTCACCGTCCTGCCCGAGATCGCGGTGGCCAAGATCAGGAAGGACGCCCCCTTCGATAAGGCCTGCTACGTCGGCTGCGGCGTGACCACCGGCGTCGGGGCCGTGGTCAATACGGCCAAGGTCGAGCCGGGCGCCAACGCCGTGGTCTTCGGCCTGGGCGGCATCGGCCTGAACGTCATTCAGGGGCTGAAGATGGTCGGCGCCGACATGATCGTGGGCGTGGACATCAACCCCGACAAGGAAGAGTGGGGCCGTCGGTTCGGCATGACCCATTTCGTCAATCCGAAAGAGGTCTCCGACGTGGTCGCCCATCTGGTCGAACTGACCGGCGGCGGCGCCGACTACACCTTCGACTGCACCGGCAACACCGTGGTCATGCGCCAGGCGCTGGAAGCCTGCCACCGCGGCTGGGGCGAGAGCATCATCATCGGCGTGGCCGAGGCGGGCAAGGAGATCGCCACCCGCCCGTTCCAGCTGGTCACCGGCCGGGTCTGGCGCGGCTCGGCCTTCGGCGGGGCGCGCGGCCGAACCGACACGCCCAAGATCGTCGACTGGTACATGGACGGCAAGATCGAGATCGATCCGATGATCACCCACACCCTGCCGCTGGAACGCATCAACGAAGCCTTCGACCTGATGCATGCGGGCGAGAGCATCCGGTCGGTGGTGGTCTTCTAGTTCAAGGGAGAGAAACACATGTTCACCCACATCACCGTCGGCGCGAACGACATCGAGGCTTCGCGCCGCTTCTATGACGCCGCCCTGGGCGCCCTCGGCATCGACGCCGCTCAGGGGCCTGATCCGAAGGGCCGCTACTGGTGGCGCACGGCCCACGGCGCCTTCGCCGTGGGCAAGCCGATCGACGGCGAACCGGCCTGTCACGCCAACGGCGGCACCATCGGCTTTGCGGCCAAGGACACGGCGGCGGTCGACGCCTTCCACGCCGCGGGCGCAGCGGCCGGCGGAACCGCGATCGAAGACCCGCCCGGCCTGCGCCAGGGGACGTTCGGCAAGCTGTATCTGGCCTATCTGCGCGATCCGTCGGGCAACAAGATCTGCGCCGTGCACCGGGTCGGCTGAACGGCCTGGGTGAGGCGTTGGCGTCGTGATAGCGCTATGCTATCATGACTTATGGCTCAGGTTCTGGTTCGCGATCTCGACGACCATATCGTCGCCCGTCTCAAGATGATGGCGAAGGCGGAGAACATTTCCCTGGAGCAGAAGTTCAGGGACATGGCCGCGCGCGAGGCCATGGACGTTGAGGCGCGCTTTGAGGCGGCTTCTCGACGATCCCGCGAGCAAACGCGAGGCTCAGCGCTCGACTCCACGGCTCTGATCCGCGAAGACCGCGATCTGTGAGCGCTGTCTTCGACGCCAGCGTCGTCGTCAAATGGTTCATCGACGATCCGCTGGCTGACGCCGCGATCGAGGCGCGCCAAATACACGGCCCGGCCGTTGCGCCGGACCTGATGCTGATGGAAGCGGCCAATGTCTTTCGTCGCTATGTCGTTCGTGGCGAATTGCAGGCGTCGTCCGCGACAGAGAATTTGTCCATCCTTCGGCAGGTCGTCGATCTGACCGATCACCGAGCGCTGATTTCGGAAGCCTTCACCTTAGCCTGCGACCTCAACCATTCCATGATCGACTGCCTTTATGCCGTGACGGCGCGACGGCAGGGGCTGGCGCTCATCACCGCCGATGGCAAGCTCGCTCGCAAACTGGGCGCCGTCAATGACATGGATGTTCGTCTCCTGAGCCTGCCGGAAAGCGTCGCATGACCCTCCAAACCATCAAGACCCACATCGTCCATGGCGGCACGCTCCGCTATCTGAAACACGACAGCGCGGCCACGGGCACGCCCATGACCCTGTCGGTCTTCGTTCCGGGCGGGGAGGGGCCCTTCCCGGTCCTGATCTGGCTGTCGGGCCTGACCTGCACCGAGGATAATTTCACCACCAAGGCCGGCGCCTACCGGGCCGCCGCCGAGCACGGCCTCATCATCGTGGCGCCGGACACCAGCCCGCGCGGGGAAGGCGTCGCCGACGACCCAGCCTATGACCTGGGCCAGGGGGCGGGCTTCTACGTCGATGCGACCCAGGACCCCTGGGCGCCGCATTTCCGCATGGAAACCTATGTCACGGACGAACTGATCGCCCTGATCGACGCGGAGTTCCCGACCACCGGCGTCCGGTCGATCAGCGGCCATTCCATGGGCGGCCACGGCGCCCTGACCCTGGCGCTGCGCCATCCGGACCTGTTCCGTTCGGTCTCCGCCTTCGCCCCCATCTGTTCGCCGACGCGCTGCCCCTGGGGCGAAAAGGCCTTCACCGCCTATCTGGGCGAGGACCGGGCCGAATGGGAGCGTCACGACGCCGCCAGGCTGGTCGAGGCCGGCGCCGCGCGTGGTGTCTATGACGATATACTGGTGGACCAGGGCGGCGCCGACAGCTTCCTGACCGACCAGCTGAAGCCCGAACTGCTGCGCGCGGCCGCCGAGGCCTCAGGCCAGGGCCTGACCCTGCGGATGCAGCCGGGCTATGACCACTCCTACTTCTTCATGACCAGCTTCATCGCCGACCACGTCGCCTTCCACGCCGCGCGGTTGAGGGGCTAGAATCATGAGCCTTCGGCTGACGCTGTTCGCCGGCTTGGCCTTGTGCCTTTCGGCCGGGGCGTCGGCGGCGCAAGAGCAGTCCGGCGATCTGGATTGGAGGCCCCAGGGCGTCGTTCCCGCCTATGCCGAGGCGGGGCCGTTGATCCGCATTGATCAGGGGCACGGCAGCCTTCAGACGATCGAGGGACGCTATGCGGGTTTCGCCGCCCTGCTGCGCGCCGACGGCTATCGGGTGGAGGCGGGGCGCGGGCGTCTGGACGAGGCCGGCGCGCTGCGGGACGTCGCGGTGCTGGTGGTCGTCAATCCCGCCGCTCCCGAAGACGGATCTCGCATTTCAGCCTTCGATCCCGGCGAAATCGAAGCGGCGGCCAACTGGGTCAGCCAGGGCGGCTCGCTGCTGCTGGTCGCCGATCATGCGCCCCACGGTTCGGCGGCGGAGGCCCTGGCGGAGCGGTTCGGCGTCAAAATGGGCAAGGGCTACGCCTTTCAGCGGATAGGCGACGATCTGACCGCCAACCTGACCTTTCCGTCTCAGGCCCTGGGCGATCATCCCATCATCGCCGGGCGAAATGAAGCCGAGCGCGTCCGCGTCGTGAAGACCTTTACGGGCCAGTCGCTGGAGGGCCCCGCCGGTTCCACCGTCTTGATGGCGATGAGCGCGGACGCTCTGGAGGCGACCGACCGAGAGGCCTTGCAAGCCGTTCGGGAGGGCCTGGCCCGAGGCGAACGGGCCGAAACCCTTAGCCGCTACACGCGACCGGCGTTTCCCGCCCAGGGTCTGGCCTTCTCCTTCGGACGGGGGCGGGTGGTGGTGCTGGGCGAGGCGGCGATGTTGACCGCCCAGATCATTCGTTTTCCCGACCAGCCGAACCGCGCGCCGGTTCGGTTCGGCCTCAACACCGAAGGGCACGACGATCAGCAGTTTGCGCTGAACCTGGCGCACTGGCTGTCCCGTCTGATCCCCTGATGTTAAGGGGACGGGATGAACGCCCCCGATCCCTATGAGCCGATGTTTTCCGCCCTGTGCCGCGAGGTGGGCTTTTGCCTGCATGAGAAGGGGCAAAAGCGCGTGATCGCGGCCCTGCCGGGCGGGCTGGACGCCGCCGTGCGGGCGGTCCTCGCTGCGGAAGGGGTGGACGAGCCCAATGCGTCGGGCGATCTGAAACGGGCCGTGCGCGACTGTCTGAAGTCCAACTTGCCAGCTTGACCGTTCCCGGTCGATAAGTCGGAACGAATCCGGGCGTCGTCGCTTGGGTTTCACGAACGGGCGCCTAGATGAGGCGTATCGGAAATCTGTCGCGAGAGGAAACTCCCCATGGCCTTCACCCTGCCCCCGCTGCCCTATGCCTATGACGCGCTGGAGCCGGCCATCGACAAGGAGACGATGACCTTCCACCATGACAAGCACCATCAGACCTATGTCGACAATCTGAACAAGGCGGTCGACGCCGACGCCTCGCTTCAGAACAAGACTCTGGAAGAGATCTTCACCAGCATCTCGACCGCGCCCAAGGCCGTGCGCAACAACGGCGGCGGTCACTGGAACCACAGCCTGTTCTGGGAACTGCTGGCCCCGGCGGGTCAGACGGGCGAACCCTCGGCCGAGCTGGCCGCCGCCATCGACCGCGACCTGGGCGGCATGGACAAGTTCAAGGAAGACTTCAACGCCGCCGGCGCCGCCCAGTTCGGCTCGGGCTGGGCCTGGCTGATCGTGCAGAACGGCAAGCTGAAGATCACCTCCACCCCGAACCAGGACAATCCGCTGATGGATGTGGTCGAGGAGCGGGGCGAGGTCGTTCTGGGCGCCGACGTCTGGGAACACGCCTATTATCTGAAATACCAGAACCGCCGCGCCGACTATCTGAAGTCGTTCTGGACGGTGGTGAACTGGAACAAGGTCAACGAACTGTACGCCGCCGCGGTCGCCCAATAACGGCGGGCTTAGGCAAGCCGAACGAACACCCGCCGGAGAGACCTCCGGCGGGTGTTTTCGTCAGATGGGCAGGCCGTCGCGCAGCCGGTCGTTCATCCGCTCGGCGTGATGGCGGCGCACGGTGCGGCGCTGGCGCAGCAGGTCGTGGATGCCGTCGGCCAGATCCAGCAGCTGGTGGTCGCTGAGCGGCTCGACCAGATCAACCAGTCGGCGCTTCAGCGTCTCGAACCCGCGGTCGGACAGGCCGGCCTGAAAGCGCGGGGCGTCGGTTCGCATTTCAATCCTCCCTTCTCCTCGGCGGTCTGCGTCGGAACAGGAAAGAAGCGAGGCCCGGCTTGGTTCCCCGCCATCGTGCTTAACGGCCTGTCTGACTTGACTCCGACAGTCTGCATGGCCATAAGCGCCGCCTTCCACGCCTCGGTTCGCCGCAGGCGGGATTCATGACGGAAGATGCGTGGACCGCCGTTGAGATCGCATCCCCAATTCAGGGGACGCCGGGCCGCATCGTCGAAAAGAGAATAGAATGTCCAAGCGCCACAGCGCCAAATACAAGATCGACCGCGCCATGGGTGAAAACCTGTGGGGTCGCGCCAAGTCTCCGGTCAACAAGCGTTCCTACGGTCCCGGTCAGCACGGCCAACGCCGCAAGTCCAAGGTCTCTGACTTCGGCCTGCAACTGAAGGCCAAGCAGAAGCTGAAGGGCTACTACGGCAACATCACCGAAAAGCAGTTCGCCAAGACCTATGACGAGGCTGCTCGCCGCAAGGGCAACACCTCGGAAAACCTGATCGGCCTGCTGGAATCGCGCCTGGACGCCATCGTCTATCGCGCCAAGTTCGTGCCCACGGTCTGGGCCGCCCGCCAGTTCGTCAGCCACGGCCACGTCCTGGTCAACGGCAAGAAGGTCGACATCGGCTCCTATCGCGTGAAGCCCGACGACGTCGTCTCGGTGAAGGAAAAGTCGCGCAACATGGCCCTGGTGCTGGAAGCCCAGCAGTCGTCGGAACGCGACGTGCCGGACTATCTGGAACTGTCGGACCGTTCGTTCGCCGTCCGCTACGTCCGCGTGCCGGAACTGTCGGACGTGCCCTACGCCGTCAAGATGGAACCGAACCTGGTCGTCGAATACTACGCTTCGTAAGCGGAGCTTACGAAGCTTTCTTCAAGGGGGCTATCGCCCTTCGGGCTACTTGAGCCCCTTGGTCGTCCCTTTGAAGTGTTCAGTTTGGAGGGCCTCGGATTCGTCCGGGGCCTTTCGCCTTTTATGCTGTTCCCTCAAGGAGCGAACAGGCGCATTCTCGGCCGGTTCAGGCTTTGAGGCAGGGGAGGTCGTCCGTTGCACGACTCCATCATGAAACGCTTGGCTTTGATCGCCGCCGCATCGGCGAGCTTGGCCGCCTGTGCGGGCGGTCTGGACGGGCCGACCGTCTCGACCGTCGGCATGCCCGGCGCCCTGGAGCCGATCCATGCAGCGGCCTTCACCAAGGACCAGGCGGTCTTCTGGGTCAGCTCCAACGGCTGCACCCGCAAGGAGGATCTGATCCCCATCGTCAGCATCAAGGGCGGGGACGCGATCATCACCCTGCGCCGGATCGATGAGGACACCTGCGACAAGCCCTCGATCCGCGGTGTCGAGCTGAAATGGTCGTTCGAGGAGTTGGGCCTGGCGCCCGGCTCCCCCGTCAGCGTTAACAATCCCTATCAGCTGCCCCAGACCTGATCGGCCCTCAGCGGCCGTATCCGGGCCAGTGGGCCTTGCCGGCGCGTTCGTACTGGGGCGGCAGACCTTCGTCCTGACCCAGGGCGACGGCGGCGTGATGGGCCCAGTTGGGATCGTCGAGCACGGCGCGGGCCACCGCGATCAGATCGGCCTGTCCCGAGGCGACGATCGCCTCGGCCTGGTGGGGATCGAAGATCATGCCCACGGCCATGACGCTGGCCTGGGGCGCCGCCTGTTTGACCGCCTCGGCGAAGCGGACCTGATAGCCGGGCTGGTCGCCGGGGATCAGGGCGCGGGGGACGTTGCCGCCCGAGGACAGGTGCAGATAGTCGTAACCCAAGCCGTGCAGCGCCTGGCCGAAGGCGACGGCCTCCTCCAGCGCCACGCCGCCCTCGACCCAGTCCGAACCGTTGAAGCGCGCGCCCAGGGCCTTGGTCCGAGGCCAGGCCTCGCGCAAGGCCTTTGCGACGCGCAGGGGAAAGCGCGCCCGGTTCTCGGCCGAGCCGCCGTAGGCGTCGGGGCGGCGGTTCGACAGGGGCGACAGGAATTCGCTCAGCAGATAGCCATGGGCGGCGTGCAGTTCGACCAGGTCGAAGCCTGCCTGGTCCGCCCGGCGCGCCGCCGCCTCGAAGGCGGCGACCACATGGTTCATGTCGGCCTCGGTCATCTCCAACGGGGTATGCCAATCCTCGCGGAAGGGCAGGGCCGAGGGGCCGTAGGTGGTCCAGGCTCCGTCCTCGGCCGCCAGAGGGCCGCCCCCCTTCCACGGCGCGGCGGTCGAGGCCTTGCGTCCCGCATGGCCCAGCTGAATCCCGATCGGAGTGTCGCAATAGGTCCGCACGCCGCGAAGGATGTCGGCGAAGGCCTGGGCCTGTTCGTCGTTCCACAGGCCGACGTCGTCCGGGGTGATGCGGCCCTCGGGCGTGACGCCCGTCGCCTCGATGATGACCAGGCCGGCGCCGGACAGGGCCAGCCGGCCGATGTGCTGGTGGTGCCAGGGCTGGGGCGCGCCGTCGATCGCGGAATACTGGCACATGGGCGCCACGACGATGCGATTGCGCAGGGTCAGGGGGCCGAGGGCGTGAGGCGAGAAGAGGCGGCTCATGGCGGGCAGGTCCGGTGGGCGGCGACTGCAACTATGTCTGTTTCCAAGCGGATCAAGCCCGACCTTTCCGATTGTTCACCTGGCTTGCCGAAAATTCACGTGTGTGGCGGCGGTGAGCGCGTCACAAAAGGCTCAAGCTTCAACTGGGGAACACCAATGCTTCGTCTCGCTCTCGCCATCGCCATCGCCGCCCCGCTGCTGTCGGGCTGCATCATCGTTTCGACCGAAAAGCCGACCACCCGGGTCATCACCACCCCGGCGTCCGACCAATGATGCGGGGGCTGCGTATCCTGGCGGTCGGCGCCCTGGCCGCACCGCTGCTGGCCGGCTGCGTCATCTATGACAGCGAGGCCGGCGAGAATGTCTCGGTCAACGTCTCGCGCAAGGACGGGCCTCCGGCCGAGGCCATTCGCGAGGCCCGCTTCGCCGACGGCGCCCTGGTGGCGCGGGTCGATTCCAACGGCTGCACCCAGGCGTCGGATTTCGAAGTGTCGATCGCCGACAATGATCCGACCGAAATCACCCTGCGCCGGACCAAACAGGACCTGTGCAAGGCCCTGGTTCCCGACGGGGTCGAACTGCGCTGGACCTATGCCGAACTGGGTCTGGAGCCGGGAACCCCGGCCCGCATCGTCAATCCGCTGAAATAGCCGTCGCCTCGGTCGTCGTCGAAAAGACGGCGACCATCGGCGGGGGGATGCGGTGCGGCCTCAAGGTGGCGGCGTCCACCAGGCACCATTCGGACACGCCCTGGGCGCACAGCCGGCCCTGGCCGTCCTCGATCCGAACATAGCGGTTGAACCGCGGCCCCTGGGGATCGCCGACCCAGGTCCGGGCTGCGACGCCGGTCGCATTCGGCTCTATGGCCCGCAGATAGTCGATCTCGTGCCGCAGGGCGACCCAGGACCAGCGCGCCCGCGTCTCTTCGTCGAACCGGGCGTTCCAGTGGGCCGTGCCCACGTCCTGAAGCCAGCCGACATAGACCACATTGTTCACATGGCCGTTGGCGTCGATATGGTCGGGTCGGACCTCCAGCGGGACGACGAAGACCTCACGATCCTCGCGCGGCGTCAGGGTGGGACGCGCCATCAGGCCTCGCCCGCGCCCCCGTCCAGAGCCACGCCCTTTTCGGCCATCAGGGCCTGAAGCTCGCCGGCCTGGAACATCTCGCGCACGATGTCCGAGCCGCCGACGAATTCGCCCTTCACATAAAGCTGGGGAATGGTGGGCCAGTCGGTGAAGGTCTTGACGCCTTCGCGCAGGGCCTCGTCCTGCAAGACGTCGACGCCGACGAAGGGCGCGCCCACATGGTCGAGAATCTGCACGGCCAGGGACGAGAAGCCGCAGCGCGGCTGGTCCGGCGTGCCCTTCATGAACAGGACGACGTCGTGCTGGCTCACGGTGTCGCTGATGAAGGCGTGGACGGGGTCGGCGGAAACGGTGTCGGTCACGGGAGAAGCCTTTCGCGAAGACCGTCAGCTAGGGAGAGGGGACCGCCGGGTCAAGGCGCGGCGAACCGACGCGGTTCTGACGCGCTCAGTCAGGCCGCGGCCGAGGCGGCGACGCGACCCATTTCGATCTGGGCGGCCAGGGACGGGGGCAGATCGCGCTCGGGCGTCTCGGCCAAGATCCGCAGATGGTCGGGGTCGGTGGCGCGCACGATGACGCTTGAGATCGTCGTCTCAGTCAGCACATAGCCCAGGCAGATGGACTCGGCCGACCAGCCGGGGGTGCGATACAGAAAGCCGAAGGCGTCCGGTCCGCCAGAACGTTGCGGCGGCTTGGGCGCGCCCAGACCGAACAGGCCCTTTTTGGCGACGGTCTCTGGGCCGCGCGGCCTGGCGCGACGGTCGGTGTAGAAGTCATAGGCGATGACGGCCATGTCCTGTTCGCGTGCGGCGCGCAGGCGGTTGCGCCGCTTCCAGTCAGCATTGATGTCGAACGGCGTCGCCAGGACGTCGAAGGCGCCGGTGGAGATGTAGGCGTCCATGACGTCGCCCGAACCCGCCACGCCCAGCAGTTTGACGCGGTCGGCCGCGCGCGCCGCCTTCAGAGCGTTCAGCGCCTGTTGCGACAGTTCGTGTTCCCCCGGTTCCTGCAGGATGGCGATGTCGATCCAGCCCAGCCGCGAGAAGTGCAGCACGCGATCCAGGGCGGCGGTCATGGCTTCGGCCGAAAAGTCGCGGTCGGCGCCCAGGGTCAGGGCCACGCACACCAGTTTGCGGTCCACGTGGGACAGGGCTTCGCCCAGAATCTCGGCCAGAACGGAATCGGCGGTCTCCAGCCGATAGGCGTTGATGCCCGCCTCAAGCGCCGAGTAGAGCAGGTCCAGCGCCGCTTCGCGTCCCCGCGCCAGGCAGCCGGGGCCGAAGCTGAGCGTCAGATTGGAAATCGCCGCGCCCGAGGCGCCGAAGGGACGATAGCGCATCCGATCACCCCTTGTCGGACGGGGCTGAGGTTTCCAGGGCCAGGGCGTGCAGGGCGCCGCCCATCTGTCCCTTCAGGGCGGCGTAGACCAACTGATGCTGGCGCACGCGCGCCAGGCCCGCAAAGGCGTTGGAAACGATGCGGGCGCGATAATGATCGCCGTCCCCGGCGAGGTCTTCGATGGCGATTTCCGCGTCGGGAAAGGCGTCGATCAGATGCCGACGCAGGGTTTCGACGGACATGGGCATGGGCGGGCCTTCGATCTGGTCGCGTCAGACTGCCCCATAAACCTTAACGACGGACTACGGCGGGGCCGGTTCGGTCAGCCTGCACCCGGTTCGCGCTCAGTTCGCGCCCAGTTCGCACCCCCGGGTCGTTCGAACAGCTGAACCGGCTCGTCCCTATAGGTGGTGCGCCGATAGGGGCGGTAGCCGACCCGCTCGGCCAGGCGAACGGAGGCCAGATTGTCGGGCGAAATCATGCACAGGGTCCGCGCCGCCCTCAGATGGGCGTCGGCCCAGGCCAGGGCCGCCTCCAGGGCCTCTTTCGCAAAGCCCCGTCCCTGGAAGGCGGGCGCCAGGCCCCAGCCCAGTTCCGGATCGTCGATCGGCGGATCGATCAGCCGTCGATGATCCAGGATCGAGACATTGCCCACATAGGCGCCGCCTTCGATCAGGCGGATCGTCCAACTGCCGTAGCCCCTTACGCCCCATTGGCCCAGGTCGCGCAGCAGGCGGAACCAGACCTCCTCGGTGGTCATGGGACGGCCGGTGATGTGGCGCGTAAAGTCCGCATCGGCCCAGAGGGCTTGCAGGTCCTCAAGGTCGGCCAGATCGACCGGCGTCAGCACCAGACGTTGGGTGGTCAGGGTCGGCCGGTTCATCCGAACAGGCTTTCGGCGTTCAAGATTTCGGTCGCCCCGTCGGCGCGTGTGACGGCGTAGGTGAAGCCGGGCTGAAGGGCGAAGGCCCCGACGCGCCCCGCCTTGGTCAGGGCCAGAAGCCCGACCTGGGCCTCGGCGACGGCCCGCCCCCGCAGCCGGGCGATCCGTTCGATCGTCTGCCGACAGGCGGTCGCCGGGTCCATTCCGTGACGCATGGCCTCGACCACGGCGTGGGCGCCGCAGACCCGCAGCACCTCTTCACCCACCCCGGTCGCCGTGGCGGCGCCGACCTCGCCGTCGACGAACAGACCGGCGCCCACGATCGGACTGTCGCCCACGCGGCCCCGCATCTTGAACGCCATGCCGGAGGTGGTGCAGGCCCCGGCCATGCGGCCGGTCGCGTCGCGGCCCAGGACGCCGATGGTGTCATGATCCAGAACCCCGCCGGCGCCGGCCCGGCGCCAGTCGTCGTTCTCGCTGTTGGCGCGCGGGGCGTAGCGGGCGGTCTTCAGCCATTCGCGCCAGGCGGCCTCGGCCTGGGGCGTCAGCAAATTCGTCGTCTCAAACCCTTCTGACAGGGCGAAGTCCCGCGCGCCGGCCCCGACCAGGATGACGTGCGGGGTCTTCTCCATCACACGGCGCGCGACCGAGACGGCGTGAACCACGTCCTCAAGGGCGCAGACGGCGCCCAGACCGCCGGCGTCGTCCATGATCACGGCGTCCAGGGTCACATGGCCGTCCCTGTCCGGATAGCCGCCCAGGCCGACCGAGGCGTTGGTCGGGTCCGCCTCGGGCACGCGGGCCGCCGCCTCGACCATGTCCAGGGCCGAGCCGCCGCTCTGGCGCACCCTCCAGCCTTCGGCGTTGGCCGCCGCGCCGAAGTCCCAGGTCGAGACCATGACGACAGGCGTCGCGTCCGCTGAACCCGCCCTGGCCGCTGACGCCGCCGCCGCCAGGCCGGATGCGGCGATCAGGCTGCGGCGCGACAGATTGATCATCACATCAGACCCAGTTGCTTGAAGCTGGCCACCCCTTCGCGGCCGACGACCAGATGGTCGTGAACCTCGACATTAAGGGCGCGGCCGGCCTGTACAACCTGTTTGGTGATCTCGATGTCGGCGCGGCTGGGCGTCGGGTCGCCGGAAGGGTGGTTGTGAACCAGAATCAGGGCGCTGGCCGACAGCTCCAGGGCGCGACGCACCACTTCGCGCGGATAGACCGGCGCGTGATCCACCGTGCCCCTGTTCTGGACCTCGTCCAGGATCAGCTGGTTCTTCTTGTCCAGGTAGAGGACGCGGAACTGCTCGCGCGGCTCGTGCTGCAAGGCCACGCGCACATAGGCCAGAAGGGCGCTCCAGGACGAGATGACGGGCCGTTTCGCCGTCGGCTCGCGCGCGATCCGCCGCGTCACGTCGAAGATCAGCTGAAGGTCCAGCGCCACCGCCCGCGTCGCCTTGCCGGGCGCATAGCCCAGGGAACGCGCCACCTGATCCTCGACCGCCTCGTGGCTGGCGGCGCCGATGCCCTCCAGCCCGCCGAACCGCGCCAGCAGATCCTTGGCCAGCGGCTTGGTGTCCTTATAGGGCACGCTGCGGAACAGCAGCAGTTCCAGCAGCTCATAGTCGGGCAGGGCGTTCAACCCTCCCTTCGCCGCCCGTTCGCGCAGCCGATCGCGATGACCGCTGTGGCGGGGCGACGACTTGGTTCGGCCCGGAGCCCCCGCCCCTTCGTCCGTCTCCGACATCATGGCTTGGTCTGCTCGGGGCCGAACTCCAGCCCCGCAGGCCAACGCGGCCACTGTGGGGGAAGGGGCGCGTCCGTCGGGGGCGGCGACTGGTCGTGATGGCTCAGATAACGTGTTCCATCCATCCGCGTGGCCGCCATTCCGACGCGGCCCTCTTCATCCGCAAAAACAGGGATGAGCATCCAGCCGCCTGACCGTTCTGTGGTCCCTGCATGGCCGCTCGGCGCCCCGCGGCTCAGATAGGCGCCCCCCCGCGCCTTCAGCCCGCAGGCGGGGTCGTCCTCAGCGTAGGCGACGCAATGGCTCAGCGGGGCGTTCGAGGCGGACACCCAACAGCTGAACCAAGCCTTTGTCTCCAAAGGAACGCATCGCCGAGCAGCCGTCTGGCGATCGTGGACGGGTCGGTCTCGCTCGACCTCAGACCTGTCGGCCGAAGCGCAACCGAGCGTTAGAAGAAAGAAGCCGGCGGCGGCGTAAGGCGTCTTCATCGTCGTGCTCTTCGGTTGTGCGGCGGCAACCTAGCGTCACGACATCGAAGAGGATAGAGCCTGTGCGCAGGCGGCGAGGCTCGCGCCCCCTCAGTTCGGGCGGAACAGTCCTGCCGGAGAGGCCGTGAAGATCTCCAGTCCGTCTTCCGTCACCCCGATGGTGTGTTCGCACTGGGCCGACAGGGACTTGTCGCGGGTCACGGCGGTCCAGCCGTCGGACAGGACCTTCACATGGGGTTTGCCCAGGTTCACCATCGGCTCGACGGTGAAGAACATGCCGGCCTTAAGCACGGCGCCCTCGCCCTTCCTGCCATAGTGCAGGACGTTGGGGCTGTCGTGGAAGACGCGGCCGATGCCGTGGCCGCAGAAGTCACGCACCACGCTCATCCGCTGGGCCTCGACGAACTTCTGAATGGCGAAACCGATGTCGCCGAACGTATTGCCCGGCTTGACCTGCTCCAGGCCCAACTCCAGCGACTGATAGGTGACGTCGATCAGCTTCCTGGCTCGCGCATTGATCTCGCCCACCGCATACATGCGGCTGGAGTCGCCGTGCCAGCCGTCGACGATGACGGTGTGGTCGATGTTGACGATGTCGCCCTCTTTCAGAACCTTGTCGCCGGGGATGCCGTGGCAGACGACGTGGTTGATCGAGGTGCAGACGGTCTTCTCATAGCCCTTGTAGCCCAGGCAGGCGGGCAGGCCCCCGTGGTCCAGGGTGAATTCGCGGATCAGGTCGTCGATCGCGCCCGTCGTGACGCCCGGCTTCACATGGGCCGTGATCATGTCCAACGCCTCGGCCACCAGACGCCCGGCCTTGCGCATGCCTTCGAAATCCTCCGCCTGATGGATGCGGATGGCGCTGGAGCGGACCAGGGCGTCGGTTTCCAGTTCGGGCGTTTCGTACATGGGGCTCTATTCGGCGACGGAAGCGGCTTCAGATGGCGATCCTATCACGGATAGGCAAGGCGAATGTGGGGCGGTCAAGGATTCCTTCCGTTGCGGAAAGAATGACTGTGTATTGCGCGACACTGTCATTCATCCGAATGAACCTGCCCCGGCGTAACCTCTCGCCGGTGTGATCATGTGGGCTTTTTAAGACACAGTTTCGCCCGTTTCCGGGCGGAGACCCGCCACGCATGCAACGTTTTCCTGACGAAAGCGCTGCCGTGCGATCGACCTCCCCGAATACCCACCGCCGCGTAAATGGCGGGGGCTGAACTATAGGAATGGCTTTTATGACTCCCAGGAATTTCGCCCGCGTGGGCGGCATTGCGCTGACGACCGCCCTGCTGGCCGGCGTCGCCGCTCCGGCCATGGCCGGCTCCTTCTACGTCCAGGAACAATCGACCCGCGCCCAGGGCCGCGCCAACGCCGGCGTCGGCGCCGACAAGGGCGTCCAGTCGCTGTGGTGGAACCCGGCCGCCATCGCCGGAACCCAGCGTGAACTCTATGTCGGCATGCACGGCCTGGTCCTGGATTCCGACGTCGACAACACCGGCTCGACCCTGACCTACAATGTGCCGGTCGCCGGCGTCGGCGTCGTCAGCCGCACCTATCCGGTCAACGGCGACCCGCACGTCCACGAGGTGGTCGAAAGCGGCATCGTGCCGAACTTCGCCGTCTCCATGCCGATCGGCGACCGCTTCAACGTCGGCCTGGCCGTCCAGGCGCCGTACAACTTCACCACCAAGTACGAGCCGACGGACTTCGCCCGTTACGACGCCCTGACGTCGGAACTGCGCTCGGCCAACGTCAGCCTGGTCGCCGCCATGACGGTCACCGACTGGCTGGACATCGGCGCCGGCTTCGACGCTCAGTTCGCCAAGGCCACCCTGTCCTCGGCCTTGCCGAACGCGCCGATCCCGGCCGTCCTGTCGCCCGCCTATGTCGTCTCGCCGTCGACCGACGGCCGCAACCAGCTGGAAGGCGACGGCTGGAACTACGGCTGGAACGCCGGCGCCCAGATGCATTTCGGCAAGCTGGACCTGGGTCTGTCGTATCGCTCCAAGATCGAGCACGAGCTGGACGGCACGGTGAACATCTCGGGCCTGACCGGCGTCCTGGCTCCCGCCAACGTCTCGGCTGACGGCGTCGCCAGTTTCACCACCCCCTGGTTCGCCACCGTCTCGGCCCGCTACGCCGTCAATGACCGCCTGACCCTGAACGCCCAGGTCAATCAGATCGGCTGGAGCGAGTTCGACGCCATCCGCGTCGCTTACGGCGCCACGGGATCCTCGACCATCGTTCAGGACTATGACGACGTCACCACCGGCGCGATCGGCTTCGACTACAAGATCGATCCGACCATGACGGTCCGCGCCGGCCTGGGCTATGACCCGACCCCGACGCCGGACGATCACCGCACCGCCCGCATCCCCGACGGCGACCGCTGGCTGTACGCCGCCGGCCTGTCCAAGACGGTCGGTTCGATGACCTTCGACGGCGCCGTGACCTATATCGACATCGACACGGCCACGATCAACGACACGCGCGACCTGTACAACAACGGCCTGGTCATCTCGAACCTGCGGGGCGAGGCCAAGGGTTCGGGCGTCGGCTTCTCGCTGGGCGCGACCTGGAACTTCTAAGTCGGTTCAGCCCCGGCTGACATGACAACGGCGGCGCCTGCAAAGGCGCCGCCGTTTTTCTTTCCAGACCCTCTCCCGCAGGCGGGGGGAAGGCGGTGAGGATCACCCCTTGGCGGCGTAGCCCTTGCCGCCGTTGGAGGGGCGGCGACGGGGGCGGCGCTTCATCTCGCCGACCGGACGGGGCTCGTGCTGGCGCGCATCGGACGGACGCGGTTCGCGCGGGGTCGTCTTTTCACCGGCCAGGGGGTTGTAGGTCTTTTCCGGACGGGGAGCGGCCGCCTCGCCGCCGGGGCGGTTGCGGCGCTGGCGGTGGGGCTGGCCGCCGCCTTCCGGACGGACGCCGTCGCGGTGCGGAACCCGACGTCCCCGCCCGCCGCGACCGCCTTCGTTGCGCTCGCCGCCTTCACGTTCCGGCAGGGTCGCCTTCTTGGCCACGCCGGCGGCCATGATGGAGGCGTCCAGCGCCGCCAGTTGCTTGTCGTTGCGGCGGTCCGCGACCGGGATCTTCTGGCGCGTGACCTTTTCGATGTCGCGCAGCAGTTTCATCTCGTCGCCGGCGACGAAGCTGACGGCCGTGCCGTCCTTGCCCGCCCGCGCCGTGCGGCCGATGCGGTGGACATAGGATTCCGGCACGTGCGGCAGTTCGAAGTTCACCACGTGCGAGACGCCGTCGACGTCAATGCCGCGCGCAGCGATGTCGGTGGCGACCAGGACGCGCAGCTTGCCCTTCTTGAAGGCTTCCAGGGTGCGTTCACGCTGCGGCTGGGACTTGTTGCCGTGGATGGCGCCGGCCTCGACCCCGCCGGCTTCCAGATAGGCCGCGACCTTGTCGGCGCCGTGCTTTGTCTTGGTGAAGACCAGGCAGCGCTTGTACTCGGGATCGCTGAACATCTCGGTCAGCAGGGCGCGCTTCTTGCCCTGTTCGATATAGACGACCGACTGGGCGATGCGCTGGACCGTGGTCGATTGCGGCGTGACCTGGACCTTGACCGGATCCTTCAGCAGTTCGCCCGCCAGCTTGCCGATCTCGGTCGGCATGGTGGCCGAGAAGAACAGGTTCTGACGGCGCGCCGGCATACGGCTGACGATCTGGCGGATCGGCTTGATGAAGCCCAGGTCCAGCATCTGGTCGGCCTCGTCCAGAACGAAGATCTCAGTCGAGGACAGGTCCAGGGTCTTTTGCTGGATATGGTCCAGCAGACGACCCGGCGCGGCGACCAGAATGTCCAGCCCCTGTTGCAGGGCGCGTTCCTGGGCGCCGTATTTCACGCCGCCGAAGATGACCGCGACCCGGAAGCCCAGATGGGCGCCGTAGGCCTTGAAGCTGTCGCCGATCTGGGTCGCCAGTTCGCGCGTGGGGCTCAGGATCAGGGCGCGCGTGGTACGCGGCACGGGCGGGGTGCGGTTCTCGGCCAGGCGATGCAGGATCGGCAGGGCGAAGGCCGCCGTCTTGCCGGTGCCCGTCTGGGCGATGCCCAAGAGGTCCTTGCCGGCCATGACGTCGGGGATGGCCTTTTCCTGGATCGGAGTGGGCTTGACGTAGCCGGTCGAGGCCAGGGCCTGGAGGAGGGCCTTATTGAGGCCCATGGATTCGAAGGTGATGCTCACGGCAGTTTCTTTCGCGTGCGGCGACGCGCATCGGCCATGGCATGACGCCGTCGGGCCGCGCACCGCCAGTCCCGACGGAGCCTCAAAGACGAGGCCTGCGGGGTGGATCGGGCGCCGCCCCGCGTGTCCGGGCAGCGAATGACTATGAGGAGCCGGCGGCTGCTACAGTCAGGTCCGAAAGGGGACCCACACGCGCTGGAGACGCCGGAGATCGCGATTGTGCGATGCAGCGCAAATGGGCGCTTCGGCCGCGAAAGTCAAGTTGAAGCGGCGCCGTCCCGCCGTCCGCGCAGAAACAGCAGGGCCGAGCCCCCCACCAGCACCAGGCCCGCAAGGCTGGTCGCATAGGCGGCGCCGGTGAAGAAGGGCAGCCAGGGCAGGTCCACGACGGCGAAGTTCTTGAACAGCAGCAGGGCCACACTGCCCAGATAGCCGGTGGCGTCGGCCAAGTAGATCAGGAAGCCGGCGGTGGCGACTGTGCCGGAATAGGCGATCATCCGGTCGAACAGCATGGCGTTGAAGGGGGTGTAGGCCAGATAAAGCCCCGCGCCGCCCGCTATCATCCAGGCGATCGGCGACATCAAACCATGCTGGAAGGCCAGGGTGGACAGGCCCAATAGTGCGAAACCGGCCAGTATGACCCCATGCATGAGCAGGAGGGCGCGGACGTTGTTCTTGACCGCGATCAGAACGCCCATGGCGACCAGAGACAGGACCGCGACCGGGCCTTCGCTGGCGGTGAAGACCGAGGCGGCGTCGCCATAGCCCAGGGCCCGCCAGATCTCGGCGGCGAAGTTGTCGCGCAGGTCTCGGAAGGCCGTCAGCAGCACATAGGCGGCGATCAGCAGGACCAGCACCGGCCAGTGGCGCGCCAGAAAGGCGGCCCGCTCCCCCGCCATCATCGGGCGGCGGGCGACCCGCTCGGCCTCATCGGCGGGACTGGGCGGGGGCAGGGCGGCCAGGGCCAAAACCGAAACGGCCAGCAGGGGCATGAAGACCACCCCGACGGCCGCCGGCATCCAGAAGGGGCTGACGTGCTGATGCTCCATCAGGGCCTTGCCGACCGATTTCACAACGCCGGAAGACAGGATGAAGCTGGCGCACAATATGGCGCCCAGCACCTCGCTGGTGCGCCGCCCCTCCATGAAGCCGAACACCAGGCCCCAGATCAGGCCCAAGGGCAGGCCGTTCAGGAACAGGGCGGCGACGTTCCACGGCGCCGGCGTCACCGCGAACAGCACCAGGGCGATCCAGGACGCCCCGATCAGCAGCACGATGGCCAGGGCGCGGCGTTCGGCCCGCATTTCGGCGATCACCTTGACCCCGATCAGCTTGGACAGGGCGTAGCCGGCGACCTGGGCGATCACCAGGGCGATCTTATAGTCCAGGGCGAAGTCCCATCCGGGCACGACGTCGAAGGTCGCCGCCGTAAAGGGTTTGCGGAAGGCGTACATGGAAAAATAGGCGCAGAAACCCGCCAGACCCGCGAACAGGACGAAGACGACAGGATTCGCCTGGGCCAGCCACGACCGCATCCGTTTCATCATTTGACATCATCCCGTTGCACTCGCGTGGTCTAGACCACTGCTGCGACGCTTGGATGACGAGGACGAGGATGACGGAGAGACGCTACGACGTCGCTGTGGTGGGCGCGGGGATCGTCGGCCTGGCCTGCGCCCTGGCGGCCGCGCGGCGGGGTCTGTCGGTCGTGGTGATCGACCGCGACGCCCAGGCCAACGGCGCCTCGATCCGCAATTTCGGCTTCGTCACCGTCACGGGCCAGCCGCGGGGGAAGGTCTGGAGCCGCGCCCACCGCAGCCGCGCCATCTGGGATGAGGCGGCGCGCGAGGCGGACGTGCCGGTCCTGCAACGCGGGCTGTGGCTGCCCGTGCGCCGGCCCGAGGCTGCGGCCGTGCTGGAGGCCTTCACGGCCACCGAAATGGGCGAAGGGTGTCGATTGATGTCGGGGGAGGAGGCGCGGGCGCGCGCGCCGCAGATCATCGGCCCCCAGACTGTCGCCGCCCTGTGGAGCCCCCACGAGCTGCGCGTGGATTCCCGCATCGCCATCCCGCGTCTGGCCGCCTGGCTGGCGGATCGCTTCGGCGTCGCGTTTCGGCGACAGACCGCCGTCCAGACCGTCGAGCCGCCGCGCCTCGTCACCAGTCGGGGCGTGGTGGAGGCCGAGCGGATGGTGGTCTGTCCCGGCGACGACCTGGTCAGCCTGTTCCCCGATCAAATGGCCCAGGCGGGCGTGACCCGGTGCAAGCTTCAGATGATGCGGCTGGCCTCGCCCGGCTTTGATCTGCCCGCTCCGGTCATGTCGGACCTGGGCCTGGTGCGCTACGGCGGTTACGCCGCCCTGCCGGAGGCGGCCGCCCTGCGCGCGCGGCTGGAGGCGGAGCAGGGCCAGGCCCTGACGAACGGGGTCCATCTGATCGCGGTCCAGGACGCCGACGGCGCCCTGGTCATGGGCGACAGCCACCATGACGCGGCCACGCCGGACCCCTTCGCCAGCGAGGCGGTCGATCAGCTGATCCTGGACGAATGGCGCGCCGCCACCGGCCAGCCCGCCCCGCCGGTGCTCCAGCGCTGGACCGGAACCTACGCCCGAGGCCCCCAGGCCGATCTGATCGCGGCGCCGCACCCGGCCGTGCGCCTGGCCCTCATCACCGCCGGCAACGGCGCCTCCACCGGCTTCGCCTTCGGCGAAGAGGTGATTGCAGACCTGTTTCAGGAGACGTGACCATGACCCCCATCCGCGACAGTTTCGACATGGTCGTTTTCGACTGGGCCGGCACCATGGTCGATTTCGGCAGCCGGGCCCCTGTTCTGGCCCTGATGGAGGCCTTCGCCGCCTTGGACACGCCCGTGACGGAGGACGAGGCGCGCCGCGACATGGGCCGGGCCAAGGCCGATCACGTGCGGGCCCTGTTCGAACAGCCCCGCGTCAATGAGGCCTGGCGGGCGGCGCACGGCGCGGCGCCCGATACGGCGGCGATCGAACGGGTCATGGGCGAACTCCAGCAGCCGATGATCCGCCTGGCCCAGGAAACGGCGGACCTGATCCCCGGCGCCGCCGAGGTCGTGGCCCGGCTGCGGGGCGAGGGTCTGAAGATCGCCTCCTGCACCGGCTATACGCGCGAGATGATGCAGGCGGTCCTGCCCCGCGCGGCCGACCAGGGTTACGCCCCCGACCTGGTGGTCTGCGCCCATGAGACGCCTCAGGGACGGCCGTCGCCCCTGATGATCTACAAGGCCTGCGCCGATCTGGGCGTCTGGCCCCTGTCGCGCGTGGTCAAGGTGGATGACGCCGAGGTGGGGATCGCCGAGGGGCGCAACGCCGGCTGTTTCACCATCGGGGTCGCCGCGTCCGGCAATCTGACGGGGCTGACGGCCCAGGCCCTGGCCGAGCTGGATGCGGACGAACGGTCGGCCCGGCTGGCCGCAGCCGCCGATCGTCTGCTGAAGGCGGGCGCCGACCGGGTCATCGACACGGTGGCGGATCTGATCCCGGCCCTGGAGGCCGAGGCGGCGCGGAGGGCCTGATCGCCCGAGGGCTTAACGCACCCGGATGTCGACGCTGATCTTCAGGGCGTCGTGGCGCCAGTATTCGCGGTCGAATTCGACCACCCGGCCCTGGGCGTCATAACTGGTTCGGACCACGTTCAGGCCGGGCAGGCCCGACTTGACCTGTAACGCCTCGGCCTCGCCGCGCGTCAGGGCGCAGGGCTGCATGTCCACCTGGTTGCGGGCCACGGCGATGTTGTAGGCGGACTTCAGCACGCTGGTCAGGGAGCCGTCCAGCGGATGGCTGAGCAGGTCCGGGGCCATGGCGGCGTCCACGACGATGGTCTCTACCAGAACCGCACGGCCGTCGACCGAACGCCGGCGGCGGATGCGGTACATGGGGGCCCCCACCGGTCGGCCGAAGATCGGCGCCAGGACCGGGGTGCAGGCGATCTCGGTCTTGCTCAGGGTTTCGGTGGTCGGCCGGCGTCCCTGGGCCTCCACATAGGACATGAAACCCTCCCAGCGCGTCGGATCATAGACGACGGGCGGGGGCGAGACGTACCAGCCGCTGCGGTCCTTTCGATAGATGACCCCCTCGGCCTCGAGCTGGAACAGGGCTTCGCGGATCGTGCCGCGCGCCACGCCGCCGCCGACCTGCAACTGACGTTCGGAGGGCAGGCGTTCGCCGGGCTTCAACTCTCCGCCCGCGATCCGCGCAGCGATGGCGTCGCGCACCCCGAGGTAATGGAGACTGTCCGGCTGCGTCATGGAATCGCTCAAACGACGGTCGATTCCCGCCCGGTCGGAAGATGCGAATTCAAGCATTGCGGGTCAAGCGAGCCGGGTCCGTCTACGGAAGGTTCAGACATCCGCCGCGCAAGCTTCACGAAAATTTCGCCGAAGACGACACCCCTTCTGGTCTATACCAAAAGTGAAGAGGGGATTTGATCCATGTCAAATGATCGTCGGTCTTTCCTGCGGGGCGCTCTGGGCGGCGTGGCCGCAGGCGCGGCCCTGAACCTGCTGCCCGCCGCGGTGTGCAAGGCGATGGCCATTCCCGCCAACAACGCCACCGGCACCATCATGGACGTCGAACACGTGGTCATCTTCATGCAGGAGAACCGCGCCTTTGATCACTATTTCGGCGCGCTGAACGGGGTGCGCGGCTTCGGCGATCCGCGCCCCCAACGCCTGCCGGGCGGGGCCAGCGTCTGGCGTCAGCCCAGCGACCAGCATCCCGACGGCTTCGTCATTCCCTTCCATGGGGATTCCCGCACCACCAACGCCTATACGGTCGACGGGTCGGACCAGGGGCACAAGGCCGCCGTCACCATCGTCAACGGCGGCCGTTATGACCAGTGGGGCCATTCCGGCGAGCTTCACAAGCGGATGGCCTATTACAAGGCCTCGGACCTGCCCTTCTACTACGCCCTGGCCAGCGCCTTCACCGTCTGCGACGCCTATCACTGCTCGACCCTGACCCAGACCTATCCGAACCGGCTGCACCTCTGGACCGGCTGCAACGGCGGCGGAAAGGTCGGCGGCGACCCGGAGATGAGCAACTACGGCGAGGACGAGACGCCCAGCGCCGACATGGCCGAAGACATGGAGATGGCGCGCGGTCCGCATGACTGGACCACCTACGCCGAACGGCTCCAGGCGGCGGGCGTCAGCTGGAAGGTCTATCAGGAGTACGACAATTTCGGCGACAACATCCTGTCGGTCTTCAAGCCGTTCCGGCCCTGCCCCAAGGAGTCGCCCCTGTATCAGCGCGGCCGGTCCTGGGTGTCGGAGCATAAGACCGGCGCAGACCGCACCCGTTCGGACGGGGAGCAGCTGGTGGAGGCCTTCCGCGCCGACATCGCCGGCGGGCGCCTGCCCCAGGTGTCCTGGATCGTGACGGCGCGGGATCTGTCGGAACATCCCGACGCCGAGCCGTCCAAGGGCGAGCACGTCTGCGCCCAGCTGATCGAGGCCCTGGTCGATCACCCGGAGGTCTTCTCCAAGACCGTCTTCATCGTCAACTATGACGAGGCCGGCGGCTTCTACGATCATATCCAGCCGCCGATGCCGCCCCTGACGCCGGATCAGGGCCACAGCACCGTCTCCGTCGCCGGCGAGGCCAAGTTCTATGGGCCCGACGCCGATCCGGCCCATCGCGGCGCCCATCCGCTGGGCCTGGGCATTCGGGTGCCCGCAATCGTGGTCTCGCCCTGGAGCCGCGGCGGCTTCGTCTGTTCGGAGGTGTTCGACCACACCTCGACGCTGCAGTTCCTGGAAAAGCGTTTCGGCGTTCGGGAGGAGAACATCAGCGACTGGCGTCGGACCGTCTGCGGCGACCTGACGTCGGCCTTCGACTTCGCGCGTCCCAACCAGGACTGGGCCGCCCTGTCTCTGCCCGCCACGGCCGACTACATGCAGCGCGTGGCCCGCTCCAAGGCCGCGCCGACCCTGCGGATTCCCGAGCGCCAGGTTCCGGCCGTTCAGGACGGGCCGCAGCGGGGCGCCCGCCCTCTGCCCTATGATCTGGCCGCCCAGGCCCGCGTCGCCGACGGGGCCGTCTGGATCGACCTGGTCAACCGCGGCCGCACCGGCGCGGTCTTCCAGGTGTTCGACGCCACTGATCGCGCGGGCCCCTGGCGCTTCACCCTCGCCGCCGGAGAGACCTACGCGGCCGGACACTGGAACACCGGCCGGCCGGGCCCTTATGATCTGATGGTTCACGGCCCCAACGGCTTCTACCGCCGCTTCGCCGGCGACGCCGCCCAGCCCCAGCCGCAGGTGATGATCGCCACAGACGCCAGGGGCGTGCTGACCGTGGGCGTGACGGGCGTGGGCGAGGAGGCCGCCCTGGCGGTGCTGGACATGGACCCCGCCTATCCCCTGTCCGAAGGCGAGGCGCGGCGTCGGCTGACCGTCCGGCCCGGCGCAGCGTCGCAATCGACCTGGGACCTGCGCGGCAGCGACCACTGGTACGACCTGACGGTGAGCCTGGAGAATGATCCGACCTTCATCCAGAGGCTGGCCGGTCATGTGGAGACCGGCCGCCCCAGCCGCACCGATCCGGCCATCGGGCGGATGCGCCTGTGACCCCCGCTCTTTCGACCGCTGCTTACGACGGAAATTTGATGACCTCTCCCGTGGACGCCGACGCCTTCGTCTCTGAACTTTCGGACCTGTTCGCCCGGCTGGGCGGGCTGCATTACGGGGAGGACGTCACCCAGCTGGAGCATGCGGTGCAGACGGCGCACCATGCCCAGGCGGACGGGGCTCCGCCCGCCCTGGTGGCGGCGGCCTTGCTGCACGACGTCGGCCACATGATGCAGAAGGCCGGCGAGGACGCCGCCGACCGGGGCATCGACACCCGGCACGAACACATCAGCGCCGGCTATCTGGCCCGCGCCTTTGGACCTGAAGTGACCGAGCCGGTCCGACTGCATGTGGCGGCCAAACGGTGTCTGGCCGCCACGGCGCCGGGCTATGTCGATCGGCTGAGCGCCGCCTCGCTTCAGAGCCTGGCCTTGCAGGGCGGACCGATGAGCCCGGCCGAGGTGGAGGAATTCATGGCCTTGCCGGCGGCCGAGGCCGCCCTTCGGCTGCGCCGCTACGACGAACTGGGCAAGGCCCAGGGCGTCGAGGTCGCCGGCTTCGAGGCCTATCGCCAGCTTCTCTGCGACCTGATCAACCGCAGGGCGGAAGCCTAGTTTTCATTTCAACGAATGGGGGTTGTTGAATGAGTGAAGGTTCCAGTCGTCACCGCTCCGGATAGACGGAGCGAAAGACATCGGCCCGCCGGTTCCGGCGGCGCCGTCGCAATCCAATAGTTATCGGCCCGGGTCTGGGGCGAGCGGTTGATGCAGTCAGGGCGCGCCCGCGCGTCGCTGATCGCTGACGCCTGCCCTGAGCGGACCCGGACGGCCGATCCGACCACACATCAGGATCAATGGAGACAGTCATGTCGCATCATCTCATGGCCCAGGAACGGGCCGTTCATCGTCACGCCATCGCCCGGACCGGCCTGCGCGCGGTCCTCATGGCGGGTTCCGCCGTCCTGGTCGCGGGCGCCGCCCACGCCCAGACCGCTGCGCCGCAACCGAAGCCCGCCGAGGTGGAGGAGGTCGTCGTGACCGGCCAGCGCCTCAGCACCGCCAACGCCATCGAGGCCCAGCGCCGCTCGGGCGTGGTCTCCAGCGTGATTTCGTCCGACGACCTGGGCAAGCTGCCCGACGCCAATGTCGCCGACGCCCTGGCCCGCGCGCCCGGCATCAACGTCGTCGTGAACCAGGAGACGGGCGAAGGCGAATATGTCTCGGTGCGCGGCCTGGCCGGCACCTTCAACGCCTATTCGATCAACGGCGTCCGCGTCGCCCTGACCGATCCCGACAGCCGCAAGATGTCGATGACGGTCCTGCCGCCCAACGGCCTGAAGAGCATCACCGTCTCCAAGACCCTGACGCCGGACATGGACGGCGACGCCATCGGCGGCTCCGTCAACTTCCAGACCCCCACGGCCTTCGATTTCGCCCGCCCGGTGGCGCGCGCCTTCCTCAGCTATGGGATCAACGACCGCGCCCGCGAGCAGGATGAAAAGGACGGCGCCGGTCAGGTCCAGCTGGACTTCGCCAGCCGCCTGCCGTCCGACAGCCGTTTCGGCGCCTTCGTCTCCTTCAACTACGGCAAGAGCAACGGCCTGAACGAAGAGACCGAGAACGACGGCGAGTGGGAGCCCTATCGCTGGCGTCGGAACAGCACCGAAGAGATCGACGAGCGTTCGATGTACCTGCCGGGCATCGACCTGGACTACCGTCGCATCGAGCAAGAGCGGTTCGGCGGGAACTTCTCGATCGACTATCGTGGGGACACGAACGACTTCTATCTGCGCGGTCAGTACAGCCGTCTGGAACGGACCGGCACCAATGACTACACCGACTTCCGCAGCCGCAAGACCAAACGCCTGCAACAGGTCGATCTGGAAGACACCAGCCTGATCCAGCCGGACAATGCGGTCGTCGGCTTCGGCGCCAAGGGCCGCATCTACAGCTACACCACCGCCCAGATCAAAGACTTCGACGCTGACGGCGTGATCACGGACGCGGACCGTCAGAGCAGCTCGTCCTACTGGTCCCTGTTCGGCCGGTCCGGCGTCTGGAAGCCCGAGACCTTCCAGTTCGCCCGCACCTTCCAGACCCTGGACCAGACCTCGACCCTGGGCACCATCAATCTGGGCGGCCAGAGCCGTCTGAACCGCCTGACCCTGGACTATGACCTCAGCTACAGCGCCGGCGAAAAGGGCGGACCGGACAGCTTCTCCATCGGCTATAACTGCGACGCCTGCTCGGCGCCGTTCAACCAGACGGGCCTCTTGTGGTCGTCCTATGATCCGCGCTTCCCCATGCCGCAACTGCCGGCCTTCGCTCAGAACGCGCCGAACGATCCCAATCTGCTGCCCTATGACGGCGGCGGCCGCAGCCGCGACAAACAGACCGACGCGCGCACGGCGTTCAAGTTCGACGCCGTCTATGAGATGGAAGGCCTCGTCCGTCATCTGAAGGCGGGCGTGAAGATCCTGCGGTCCGAGCGGGAGTACGACTCGACCCCGATCTGGGGCGGTTCGTTCGACAATACGCCGCTGGCGGGCAAGAGTCTGGGTCAGTCGGGCCTGATCGACCGCGAGGTCCGCAACGTTCTGAATGGCCGCTACTACTACGGCGCCATCTTGAACCGCGACAAGGTGACGGCCGCCATCGAGGCCGCCCAGAAGGCCAATCCGGTCAACTATTCCTACGCCGATCTGAACTCGAGCGATAAGAGCGGCGAAGAGACCATCTACGCCGGTTACGGCCTGGCCAGCTTCCAGCTCAACGATCTGGACGTGGTCGCCGGGGTGCGGGTCGAACACACGGAAGTCACCAACACCAACTGGATCGAAGACGGCGCCCAGACCGGTTTCGGCGACACCGACAGCCACTACACCAACGTCCTGCCCAGCGTGACGGCGATCTATCGCCCGTCGGAAAACTTCGTCTATCGCGGCGCGATCTGGACCAGCTTCTCCCGGCCCGAGTTCAGCAATATCTCGCGCGGCGTCAGCGTCGGCCGGGCGAAGCCGAGGCCGGGCGAGACCCTGGGCGAGATCGTCTCCATCAGCCGGGGCAATCCCGACTTGAAACCGGCCGAGGCCCTGAACCTGGACGTTTCGGCTGAATATTACCCGGACCGTTCCAGCCTGGTGTCGATCGGCGTCTTCCACAAGAAGATCGACCACTTCATCTTCACCAACGGCAGCGCGGTCGATGCTCCCACCCAGGAAGGCGTGATCACCATCACTCAGCCCAAGAACGGTGAGACGGCCCGGATCACGGGCGTCGAGCTGAACCTGATCAAGTCGTTCGAGGGCATGGCCGCGCCCTTCGACGGCTTCGGGGTCGAGGCCAATCTGACCCGCCAGGTCAGCGAGGCCGAGACGGGTCTGGACTACCGCAGGGGGCGCAAGATCTCCTTCATCCAGGCGCCGGATCTGATCTACAACGCCTCTCTGACCTATCAGAAGTACGGCCTCGAAGCCCGGCTGTCCTATCAGTATCAGGGCGCCTATATCGAAGACCTGCGCGATAACGCCGTGGACAAATGGGTCCAGCCCAACAAGAGCCTGGACTTCCACTCGCGCTACACCTTCCGTCCCGGCCTGACGATGGACTTCGACGTCCAGAACATCCTGGACGGCCACCGCTACTATACGACCAAGGGCGAGAGCCCCTCCTATCAGAAGGACTATATGGAACCCGGCCGGAACTTCCTGGTCCGCCTGGCCTATTCCTACTGATCCAGAACCTGGGCGAAACCGGCTGGGGGACGTTCCCTCCAGCCGGACTTCGCTCAGCCCGTCAAACCCTGACGCCAAACTGAACCGCCCCCGATCGCAGGATCGGGGGCGGCTTTTTTCGATGAGGAGGTAGGGGACCGAGGGTCAGACGTCGACGGCGGCGTCCAGGGCGTTTTCCTGGATGAAGTCGCGGCGGGGTTCGACCACGTCGCCCATCAGCTTGGCGAACAGGTCGTTGGCGTCTTCCTCGTGCTCGACCGAGACCTGCAGCAGGGTGCGGGCGTTGGCGTCCAGAGTGGTTTCCCACAGCTGTTCCGGGTTCATCTCGCCCAGACCCTTGTAGCGCTGGATGGCCAGGCCCTTCTTGCCGGCGTCCAGCACTGCGTTCAGCAGGTCCAGCGGCCCGCGGATGGTGGTGGACTTGTCCTTGCGGCGGTAGGTGGCGGGGGCGGTGAAGACGCCGTCGAAGGCGGCGGCGCGCTCGGCCAGGCGGCGGGCGTCCAGCGACCGGATCAGGGTCTCTTCCAGGACGATGGTCTCCTGGACCGCGCGACGGGTGCGGGTGAAGATCACGGCGCCCTGCTCGCCCGGCGCGCCGGTCCAGTCGCCGTCGCCCTCTTCGGCGTAGAGGTTCAGGCGGACGGCGGCGGCCGCAGCCGCCTCGGCGGTGTCGGCGTTCTCGGTGAACAGACCGGCCAGGGCCGCCTGTTCGATGGCGAAGGCGGGGGCCCGCTGGCTGAGGCGGTCGACCCCGGCCTTGAAAGCCTTGGCCTCGCGCACCAGGGCCTGCAGGTCCAGCCCCAGGCGACGTTCGCCGGTGGACAGGTCCAGCTCGGCCTCGGACGAGCCTTCCTCGATCAGATAGGCGTCCATCTCGGCCTGATCCTTCAGATAGCGCGACTGCTTGCCCTTGGAGACCTTATAGAGGGGCGGCTGGGCGATATAGACATGGCCGCGCGTGATCAGCTCGGGCATCTGCCGATAGAAGAAGGTCAGCAGCAGGGTGCGGATGTGGGCGCCGTCGACGTCGGCGTCCGCCATCAGGATGATCTTGTGATAGCGCAGCTTGTCGGCGTTGAAGTCGTCGCGGCCGATGCCGGTGCCGAGCGCCAGGATCAGGGTGCCGATCAGGTCCGACGACAGCATCCGGTCGAACCGGGCGCGCTCGACGTTCAGGATCTTGCCGCGCAGGGGCAGGACGGCCTGGTTCTCGCGGTTGCGCGCCTGTTTGGCCGAGCCGCCGGCGCTGTCGCCCTCGACGATGAACAGTTCGGACTTGGCCGGGTCGCGCTCCTGGCAGTCGGCCAGCTTGCCGGGCAGGGAGCTGATTTCCAGCGCCGACTTGCGGCGGGTCAGGTCGCGGGCCTTGCGGGCGGCTTCGCGGGCGGAGGCGGCCTCGATGATCTTGGCGACGATCATCTTGGCCTCGACCGGATGTTCCTCGAACCAGGTGGACAAACCTTCCGAGCACAGGGCCTCAACGGCCGGCCGCACCTCGGAGGAGACCAGCTTGTCCTTGGTCTGGCTGGAGAATTTGGGGTCCGGCACCTTGACCGACAGGACACAGGTCAGGCCCTCGCGGGCGTCCTCGCCGGTCGGGGCGACCTTTTCCTTCTTCGCCAGGCCCGAGCTTTCGATATAGCCGCCCATGACGCGGGTCAGGCTGGCGCGGAAGGCCGACAGGTGGGTGCCCCCATCCCGCTGGGGGATGTTGTTGGTGAAGCACAGCATGGTCTCGTGGTAGCTGTCGTTCCACCACAGGGCGAGATCGAGCTCGATCCCCTCCTTCTTGCCGCGAATGACGATGACGTCCTTCAGCAGGGGCTGTTTCGACTTGTCCAGGTGGCGCACGAAGGCCTCGACCCCGCCCTCATAGTGCAGGGTGACGTCGATCGGCTCGGCGTGGCGCATGTCGGCCAGGCGAATGACCACGCCCGAGTTCAGGAAGGCTAGTTCCCTCAGGCGGTGCTCCAGCGTCTTGAAGTCGAAGTCGATGTGGCTGAAGGTCGTGATCGAGGGGAAGAAGGTCACCTCGGTGCCGCTCAGGGGCTGACCGGCCTTGTCGCCCGTGGTGCGGATCGGCGCCGTGCCGGTGACTTCCAGCGACTTGACCGTGTCGCCGCGCTCGAACCGCATCTGGTGCTGCTTGCCGTCGCGATAGATCTTCAGTTCCAGCCAGTCGGACAGGGCGTTGACCACTGACACGCCCACGCCGTGCAGGCCGCCGGAGACCTTGTAGGAGTTCTGGTCGAACTTACCCCCGGCGTGCAGCTGGGTCATGATGACCTCGGCCGCCGAGACGCCTTCCTCGGCGTGGATGTCGGTCGGAATGCCCCGGCCGTTGTCGGTGACCGTCACCGAGCCGTCGGCGTTCAGAATGACCTGGACCAGGTCGGCGTGGCCGGCCAGGGCCTCGTCGATGGCGTTGTCCACCACCTCATAGACCATGTGGTGCAGGCCCGAGCCGTCGTCCGTATCGCCGATATACATGCCGGGACGCTTGCGCACCGCGTCCAGGCCTTTGAGAACCTTGATGGAATCGGCGCCGTATTCGGGCTGTTCGGCAATCGGATCGGTCATGAAATCGGTCGTTGAGACGCCCGGACGGCGGGCTTCGAAGCAAGGTACGAACGACGCGAATCCCAGCGCCGTCCGAAGCTGGTAAGATATAGGAAATTCGGCAGGAATTGCGAGCGAAACGGACGGTTGGCGCAGGGTTTGTGCGTAGGTCCGCCGGCGATCGTAAAAGGGCTTGGCCCGCAGATCTGGGCTAGGGCCAATCGACATTGGGCCTGCCGCCGTCCTGCCGTCCTGCGCGCAGCCGCCAACCCAGGAGAGGCGCCTCGGGCGTTGAAGACTCTATTCGATTGAGTGTCGGTCTTCCTTCCCGCGTCAGCGGAAGGGAAAACGTCTGGCGGCGTAACGCCGATTGAGGGTGGGTTCATCACAACGGGCACGACGAGGTCACGGCGAACACGGCGGGTTCCGATGGCGTCGTGACCGCTGTGAATCCGCCGTGATCGCTGTGATGAACCCGGTCGCCGCATCAAGGCCCTCTGACGCGGGAAGAGCGGCCTGACCGCAGTGAGCTGAATGTCGATTGAACCTTCGGAAACGCCGTCTCAGCCAAGGCCGCCGCGAGGTCGCGCTGCGCGTGAAGGATGCGCCAGACCAAGACCTGCTCGGCGCGCGGCCTCGATACGGTCGATGCGTTTGCGGAAGTAGTCGGCGTCCACGATCTCTCCAGGCCCGGAGTCCCGGCCTTCGATCAGCATGTCGCGGACACGCTGCTTCTCCTGCTCCAGCTTCAACAGAGCCAGGACGTAGTCGCTGTCTGCGTCCAGACCCTGGTCTGCGACCTGGGCGTCGATGAAGGCCTTCAGCGAGTCCGGCAGGGAGAGGGTCAGGGTGGCCATGGGCTTCAGAATAACCGAACCCCAGGGCTTAAACTAGTCGCGCTCCAGCGCCCCGCCGGCGACGCGGACGAACTGGGCGCGGCCGTCCAGACCGGCGAACAGGCTGCGTTCGGTGCCGGTCATGAAGGCCTGCAGATCCAGGGCTGTGATCTCGTCGAACAGGGCGGCGCGGCGGGCTTCGTCCAGGTGGGCGGGGGCCTCGTCCAGCAGCAGGACGGGGCGGGCCGACTGGTGTGACAGGCGGCTGATCTGGGCCAGGATCAGATTCAGGACCAGGGCCTTCTGCTCGCCGGAAGAGCCCTCGGCGGCGGGGCGGTTCTTCTCGCGGTGAAGCGCGGTCAGGTCGGTGCGGTGCGGGCCGAACAGGGAGCGGCCGGCGGCGCCGTCGCGGGTGCGCGCCTTGGTAAGGCCGTCGCGGATCGCGGCGGCGATCTCGTCTTCCTCGGCGCCGGCTTCGGCCATCTGTTCGGCGGGGCCGTCCAGGCCCAGGTCGGCCTGGGGGAAGGGACGGTCGCGGCGGGCGTCGATGGCGGCCTGGAGCGCCTGCAGGGCGGCGACGCGGGCCAGGGCCGCGCGCGCGCCGGCCTCGCCCAGCCGGGCCTCCAGGGCGTCCAGCCAGACGGGGTCGGCCTCGCGTCCGTCCTGCGCGTCGTTCAGAAGTCGCAGCCGCTCGCGCAGGGCCTTTTCATAGGCGGAGACGGCGGCGGCGTGGTCAGGATCGGCGGCGAAGACCAGTCGGTCGAAGAACTTCAGCCGCTCGGCCCGGGCGTCGGAGAACAGCCGGTCCTGCTCGGGCGTGGCCCAGACCGGGCGCAGATAGTCGAGCAACCGCCCCGGCTGCGCCGTCTCGCCGTCGATCCGCACGATGCGTCGCGCCGCGCCCGCCGTCTGGACGCCGGTGCCCAGCCGCGTCTCGTCGTCCAGTTCGACCATGACGGCCCAGGCGCGGCCCACCGCCTCGCCGGGCTCACGCCGCCCCATCTCGGCGGCGGTCGCGCCCCGCAACCCCTTGCCGGGGGTCAGAAGGCTTATCGCCTCCAGCAGATTGGTCTTGCCCGCCCCGTTCGGGCCGTGAAGCACCACCGGGCCGGAGGCGAGCTCCAGCCGTGCGCTCGAATAGGAGCGGAAATCGGTGAGGGTGAGGGAGGAGATCAAGGAGGTGACGAGTGGCGCGTGGCGAGTGGCGAGAAAAGCAGGACGAGTCGTGCTCGCCACTCATCACTCACCACTCGCCACTCGATCACACCCGCAACGGCATCAGCACATACTGCACGCCCGGATCGCCCGGATCGAGCACCAGGGTCGGCGAGGCCGGGTCGGCGAAGCGGAAGGCGGCGTTTTCGCCGGTGATCTGGCCGGCGACGTCCAGCAGATAGCGGGCGTTGAAGCCGATCTCGAACGGCTCGTCGGAATAGCCGATCTCGACCTCTTCCTCGGCCTGACCGGCCTCCATGTTGCGGACGGTCAGCTTCACCCGGTCGTTGTCGAAGGCCAGTTTCACCGAACGGCTCTTCTCGGCCGAGATGGTGGCCACGCGGTCGACGGCCTTGGCGAACAGGGCGTTGTCGATGTCGGCCTGTTTGTCGTTGCCGCGCGGAATGACGCGCAGATAGTCCGGGAAGGCGCCGTCGATGACCTTGGAGGTCAGGCTGGCCTCGCCCATCTGGAAGCGGATCTTCTGGGCCGAGACGGTGATCTCGACCGGGCCGCCGGCGTCGTCCAGCAGGCGACGGACCTGATCCACCGTCTTGCGCGGCACGATGACGCCGGGGCCGCCGGCCGCGCCGTCGGGCGCCGGGGTCTCGGCCAGGGCCAGGCGGTGGCCGTCGGTCGCCACGGCGCGCAGCAGGGGCACGCCGGCCTCTGCGACCGTGTGCAGATAAAGGCCGTTCAGATAATAGCGGGTTTCCTCGGTCGAGACGGCGAACCGGGTCTTGTCGATCAGGCGCGCCAGGTCTTCCTTGGGCATGACATAGGACGCGCCGGCGCTGTCGGTCGACATGACCGGGAAATCGCCCGCCGGCAGGACCGGCAGGTTGAAGCGTGACCGACCGGCCGACACCACCAGACGGGGATCGTCGCCCGAATAGGTCAGAGAGACCTCGGCGCCTTCCGGCAGCTTGCGCACGATCTCGTACAGGGTGTGGGCGGGGGCGGTGATCTGGCCCTCGACGTTCACCGTCGCCTCGGCCTCGTCCACCATCTCCATGTCCAGATCGGTGGCGGCGAAGGCCAGACGGTCACGGCCCGCGCTGAGCAGGACGTTGGACAGGATCGGAATGGTGTTTCGACGTTCGACCACGCTCTGCACATGGCCCAGGGCCCTAAGGAGCGCGGATCGTTCGATGGTCAGTTGCATATCGTCTCGCCCGGATGCGGCGACTCAGGCTGGAGCGCCACGATAAAGGGCCTTGGACACTAGCGGATTGGGCGCAAGGAGCAAGGAAGCGGCGCGTGGTTAGTTGGCGAGTGACGAGGGATATTGGGGGCAAATCGGCGGGATGAGACGTTTTCTATTCGCTCGCCCTTCGCCGCCGACCGCTCGCCGCTCGAAATCAGCCCCGCAGCTTGCGGGTCAGGGCCTCGACGTCGCGGGCGATCTGGTCGTCCTGGGCCATCAGCTCCTCGATCTTGCGCACGCCGTGCAGGACGGTGGTGTGGTCGCGTCCGCCGAAGCGACGGCCGATGTCGGGGTAGGAGCGGGTGGTGTGCTGCTTGCACAGATACATGGCCATCTGACGGGGACGGGCCACCGAACGGGTGCGGCGCTCGCTGAGCAGGTCGGCCTGTTTCAGGTTGAAATGGTCGGCGACCGTCTTCTGGATCTCATCGACCGTGATGCGGCGCTCCGGTCCGCCGCGCAGGGCGGCGCCCAGCAGGGTCGAGGCCTCGTCCACCGAGAGGGACGAAAGACGCGATCCGGCCGCGGCGGCCAGGGTGTTCACGGCGCCTTCCAGTTCGCGCATCGAACCGGGGGTGCGATCCACCAGCTGGGCCAGCACCTCGGGCGCGGCCTCCCCCTGGACCACGCCCAGAGCCGACAGGGCCTTCAGGCGGTTTTGGGCCACGGCGATCTTCAGCGCCCGGTCGCCCGCCTCGACCGGGCAGGTCAGGCCGGCGGACAGATGGCTGCGCAGGCGCGGTTCGACTTCGGTCAGGGCCATGGGCGCGCGGTCGGCCGAGAAGACGATCCGTTTCCCGTCCTCGATCAGGGCGGTCAGGGTCGACAGCAGCTCCTCCTGGGTGCTCGCCTTGCCGCCCACGAACTGGACATCGTCCAGCAGCAGCATGTCGGCCGAGCGCAGGCTTTCCTTGAAGGCGGCGGTCGAACGGTCCTGCATCGCCTTGACGAAGGTCGACAGGAAGCGTTCGGCGGTCAGATAGACCACCTTGGCCTCGGGCCGCAGGCGTTGGGCCTCCCAGGCGATGGCGTTCAGCAGGTGGGTCTTGCCGTAGCCGTAGGGGCCGCAGAAGAAGACGGGGTTGAAGTGGCCGTCGGCCCAGCTGGCCACCTGTTTGGCGATGGCCAGGGCGAAGGCGTTGCCCTGACCCTCCACGAAGCTGTCGAAGGTCAGACGCTCCTGCAGGCCTGCGGCGCGCACGGCCCGGGCGCCGTCGGCGACGGGGGCGACGGTGGGCTGGGCCAGGGCCGCCAGACGGGGAGTGGCGTCCACCACATTGCCGCCGATCACCGCCGAGGCCGGGGGCGCCGAGCCCACTTCGGCGCGGCAGCGGACGTCCAGCCGGCGGTTCAGCCGGTCCAGGCCCAGCCACAGCTCGTTCATACGCCGCAGGGCGTTCTTGCGAACCCAGTCGCGGGCGTAGGCGGTGGGGGTGACCAGGATCAGCTGACCGGCGGAATCCATCCGCACGGCCGAGGGGGCGATATAGGACGAGAAGGGGCCGTCGCCGATTTCGGCCCTCAGGCGCAACGAGGCCTCGTTCCAGATGCGGTTCGGATCCGTCATGTTCGATCCGTCCACGCCGTTCGCCGCCGCCATCGCACCCCCAACCATCGCTCCGCCACCCAATCCAAAAAGCCAATCCGATCGTCTGCACTTCAGGGCGATGGTTCAGGGACGACTTCTCCAGCCCCGAAAAGCGATGCTTTTCGGGCGGGGCCGAACTCCTGGACAGACATCTCCCGCCAACGCGAAACTATCGTCCCGCGCCGTCTTCATCCGTGTTGGGATGGAAGTGCGTTAGAGCCCAAAACTTACGCGGCGCGCCGGTCGGGTCAACGCTGATTCGTTGGTTGATTCGCAGTTAAATTGTTTGACTCCGTCAAACGCTAATCCTGCTTGGGAAATTCGTCCGACCGACACGCCGGACTCCGTATTCGTGCGTAAAGAGAGTTAACCGGGGAACGCAAAACGGCGAAGGAGCATCTGCTCCTTCGCCGTTGAAAACGCGAACAAATGGCATAACGGAACGACGACAGCCCTTCCGTATGCTGGAAAACCCTTAACGGGTCAGGCGGCCGAAAGCTTCTTCAGCTGGGCGGCCAGACGCGACACCTTGCGCGACCCGGTGTTCTTGTGAACGACGCCCTTGGAGACGGCGCGCATCAGTTCGGACTGGGCCTCGATGAAGGCGGCCTTGGCCACCGCAGCGTCGCCGCCGGCCAGGGCTTCCTGGAACTTGCGCAGATAGGTGCGGACGCGCGAACGGCGCGCCTTGTTCACTTCGGTCCGCGCTTCGATCTTGCGGATCGCCTTGCGGGCGCCGGGGTTGTTGGCCATGTCAAACCTTCGAACGGAAAACGCCGCGGAGCACACGTCCACGGCGCGGAAATCTCAAGAGGGCGGGCCTATAGCCGAAAGGCCGTAAGCGGTCAACGCAGAGTCTGAATTTGCGGGCTTAAGGATAAACGCCCACTGGGGCGATAAAGCTTGTTCAACCAAATGCAGGCCATTTTCCGATCAAATCGGAAACCGCATGCCCAGATCAACGCCTATCGCCGTCCTCCTGCTCGTCGTCGCCGGTCTTTTGGGCGCGGGCGACGCCTTCGCCAAACAGGCGAGCGGGCGGTCCCCGCTGGAGTTGGCCCAGGCGGTCGAACGGCGCGCCGCCGCCGCCAGCTTTCAGGATCTGGAGCGTTTCGGTCAGGACGCCCTGAGCCGCAATGATCGTGAAGGCCTGCAACGGCTCTACCATGTCGTCTGGACCTTTATGAACCAGGGCGAGTTCAAGACGGCGCAGCTGTGGAACGACCGCCTGGCTGCGGCCGCGCGCCACCAGAGGGACGGGCGCTATATCCGCATCGCCGATCTGAACCGGCTGGCGCTTCGCTATGACATGGGCGACCGCGCCGCCGCCGCAGAGATGCGTGAACACGCCGCCATCGAGCCAGACTGGTTCGCCCGGACCCATGCGATCCGGCTGTGGGCCGTGGCGCTGATGGATCAGGATGAGATCGGCCAGGGGTTGAAGGCGCTGGCGGACGCCGACGCCCTGATCCCAGACGAGGCGCCCTATGCCCGGGCGGCGCGGGCCAGCCTGTGGGAAATGACCGGAATCGGCCTGATGCAGTTGAACGACATCGACGGGGCCACCGCCGCCTTCGGCCATTTTGAGATCGACCTCGCCAATCCCGACTATCCTCGTCCGGATTTCGACGCCATCTACAATCTGGCCTATCTGTCGGCGCAGTTGGGCGACATTGATCGGGCGAAAAGCCTTTACGAGATTCACCACCGTCTGACGGTTCGGTCCGGTCTGCCCAACTTGGCGGTCTACGACGCGGCCCTGTGCGCTCAGACGTTCGAAGCGGCGAATGATCCTGGCGGGGTGCTTCAGTGTCTGGCGCCGTTGGGTGAAAATCTCGGGCAGGCGTCCTTCCTCGCCTCGCAACTCTTGCCGTCGCGGGCCGTCGCGCGGGCCCAGACCGGCCAGATCGAGGCGGCGCGCCGTGACCTTGTCCAAATCCGTCGTCGCGCAGCTGAAGAATCACAGCGAGAGGCCGCGTCCGAGATCGACCATGTGGAGGCTGAAATCCTGTTCGCCGAAGGGCGGGCCTCGGAAGCCTTCGTCAAGCTTCGCCGCCACATGCAGGAAGATCGGGTCGCCGACGCCCGTCGTTTCAGCGACGGCATTCGTCAGGTCACGGGCGACATGCAGCAACAGCTGACCGAGCGCCGCGCCCAGCTGGAGACGGCGCGATCAAACACCCATTTGCAGGGCGTGTTGCTGGCCATCTCCGTCATCTTCGTCCTCTCCGCCCTCGCCGCCGTGCTGTGGATGGCCAGCCAGGCCAAGGATCTGAAGGTCGCGCGTCGTCGCGCCGAAGAGGCCAGTCGCGCCAAGTCCGAGTTCCTGGCCAATATGAGCCATGAGATCCGAACCCCCTTGAACGGCGTGGTGGCGATGGCCGACGCCCTGACCCGCGCCCGGCTGGCGCCGCGCGAGCGCGAGATGGTCGAGGTGATCCGAAGCTCGGGCGTGACGCTGGAGCGGCTGCTGTCCGACATCCTCGACTCGGCCAAGATCGAGGCCGGACAGATCGCCTTGGAGCGTTCGGTCTTCGACCTGGGCGAGGCGGTGCGCGGCGTTGCCGCCCTTTATCGACCCTCCGCAGACCAGAAGGGCGTCGCCCTGCGCCTTGAGGTCGGACCGGCGGCCGAAGGGCCGGTCGAGGGCGATCTGGTGCGTCTGCGTCAGGTCCTTTCGAACCTGATCTCAAACGCCTTGAAGTTCACGGAGACGGGTTCGGTCACGGTGACGGCGTCTGCGGTCGACGCCGAGCGGATGCGCTTCACCGTCAAGGACACCGGTTGCGGTTTCGACGAGGAGCAGAAAGCCCGTATCTTCGGCCGGTTTCAGCAGGCGGACGGCTCGATCACCCGCCGGTTTGGCGGCACCGGCCTGGGTCTGTCCATCTCGCGCGATCTGGTCGAGTTGATGGGCGGGGGGCTGGAGTGCCGCAGCCGTCCGGGCGAGGGGGCCGAGTTCTGGTTCGAACTGCCCCTGGCGCGCGTCAAGGCGTCGGCGTCAGCGCCTGCGGAGACGGCGAGGAGCGACGACTTCCCCTTCCCCGCGCGCGTTCTGCTGGCTGACGACCATCCGGCGAACCGCAAGGTCATCGAGATCATGCTGGCCGAGACGCCGGCCGAACTGGTCGTGGTCGAGGACGGGCGTCAGGCGCTGGAGGCCGTCCGGCGCGAGCCCTTCGACCTGGTGTTGATGGACATGCAGATGCCGGTGATGGACGGCCTGACCGCCACCGCCGCCATCCGCGCCCTGGAACGCCAGGACAACCGAAAACGCACCCCCATCATCATGCTGACGGCCAACGCCATGCCGGAACATGTGGAGGCGGGGCGGGCGGCGGGAGCCGACGGCCATCTGTCCAAGCCGATCACCTTCGCCGGCCTTATCGACGGTCTCTCGGCGGTCATGGGTTCGGCCGAACGGTCGCACGCGCCGGCCGCGGCCTGACGGTCAGCGGCGGAAGTCGGCGGGCTTCAGGCCGTGCCGCTGCAGCTTGTCATAGAGGGTCTTGCGCGGAATCCGCATCTCTTCCAGCACGGCGACGATGTCGCCCCGGTGGGTCTCCAGGGCGTCGCGCAGCAGTTCGCCCTCGAACCGGTGCAGACGGTCGGGCAGGCTGAGATCCGACGTCGCCTCGGCGCGACCGTCCTCCAGGCCCAGAACCACCCTTTCGGCGAAATGGGCCAGTTCGCGGATATTGCCGGGCCAGGCCTCCTCCAGCAGACGACGGCGCACCCCGTCGTCAACCTCCGGCGCATCCAGCCCCTGACGGTCGGCCGCCCGGCGCAGGAAGTGGGCGAACAGCAACGGAATGTCTTCGCGCCGTTCGCGTAACGGCGGCACGCGCAGCCGCACGACGTTCAGGCGATAGAAGAGGTCTTCGCGAAAGACGCCGCGTCGCGCCGCCTCGCCCAGGTCGATCTTGGCCGAGGCCAGGATACGCAGGTCCAGCACCCGCGGCTCATTGGCGCCGATCGGGTGAATCTCGCGTTCTTCCAGCACCCGCAGCATCTTGACCTGGACCGCCAGCGGCATGCTCTCGACCTCGTCGAGGAACAGCGAGCCGTTGTGGGCCCGCTCCACATGGCCCACGCGCCGCCGCATGGCGCCGGCGAAGGCGCCAAGCTCATGGCCGAACAGCTCGCTCTCGATCAGCCCGTCGGGCAGGGCGCCGCAGTTGACGGCGACGAAGGGGCCGACACGGCGGCGTCCGCCGTTGTGCAGGGCGCGCGCCACCGCCTCCTTGCCGACGCCGGTCTCGCCCTCGATCAGCACGTCCATCTTCGCATCGGCGATCTGGGCGATGGTGGCGCGCAGCGCCGTGATGGCGGGAGAGGCGCCGGCGAGGGGCAGCTCATGGCCCCCATCGGCGTCCGCCAGGGCGGTCAGCCGCCGATTGTCCAGCACCAGGCTGCGCTTCTCCAGCGCCCGGTTCAGGCTGTCGCGCAGGCGTTCGAACGGAAAGGGCTTGGCGACGAAGTCATAGGCCCCGCTCTGCATGGCGGCGACCGCATCGGCGATGTCGCCGTGGCCGGTGATCATGATCACGGGAAGCGCAGGGTCCAGGGCCTGAATCCGCGCCAGCAACTGGCGGCCGTCCAGGCCCGGCATGCGAAGGTCGGTCACGACCGCCCCGTCGAAATCGGCGGCGACGGCCTTCAGGGCCGGCTCGGCGGCGGCGAAGGCGCGCACCTCATAGCCCTCCAGCGTCATGCGCTCGACCAGGGCCTGGCGGAAATCGCCGTCGTCTTCGATCAGCATGACGGCGCGGGAGGCGGCGCTCTGCATCAGGCGGGCCTCAGGGCGGCGACGAAGGTCGCGCCCCTGTCGCTGGGCGCCAGGTCCAGCTCGCCGCCGAAGCTGGCGATGATGTCACGGCAGATGACCAGGCCCAGCCCCAGTCCGTTGGAGCGGGTGGTGACAAAGGGGGTGAACAGCTGTCGGGCCACTTCGGGCGCCAGCCCGGGGCCGTTGTCGGCGATGATCAGGCGCACCCGTTCGCCCCGGCGCTCGACCGTCAGGACCAACTGGGGGTCCGCCTGCCCTTCCATGGCCTCGGCGGCGTTCTTGATCAGATTGACGATCACCTGTTCCAGCCGGAACTGGTCGGCGTGGACCTTGATCTCGCCCGATCCGATCCGCTCCAGCCGAATCCCGCCTTCCTCCAATCGGCCGCGGGTCAGCTGCAGTCCGCCCTGGATGGCGTCCTCCAGCCGGATTTCATCGATGTTCGGGGCGGCCTTGCGCGAGAACAGGCGCAAGTCCTGAGTGATGGCGCCGATCCGGCGGGTCAGGTCGCCGATCCGCCGCAGGGCGTCCAGAGCCTTGTCGGTCTCGCGACGCTCCACCAGGGTCACGGCCGTGTCGGCATAGGTCCAGATGGCGGCTACGGGCTGGTTGATCTCGTGGGCCACCCCGGCCACGATCTGGCCCAGGGCCGCCAGCTTGCTGGCCTGCACCAGTTCATCCCGCAACAGCTCCCGTGCGGCCTCGGCCCGGCGACGCTCTTCGATCTGGCGGTTGAGCGCCTGATTGGCTTCGTGCAGTTCGTGGGTCCGTTCGCGGATGCGACGTTCCAGCTCCAGCCGGCCCTCCTCTTCGGCCCGGGCGCGAAGGACGGCCAGCCGGCGACGGCGCAGCAGCACCCCCACGACCAGGGCCAAAAGGCTGACCGACAGAAGAGCCAGGCCCCGGGCGGTCGCCACGGCGGTTCCGACGGCGCCGCGCTCGGGCGTCAGAAGATGCAGGGTCCACCCCGGCGTGGCCGTGCCCGTCTGGGCATGCATCCAGGTCTGGGGCCGCTCTTCGCCGACGGCGGCGCGCACCAGACGGGGCCGATCGCCGGGGGGCGTCTGGAAGGGCAGGGGGGCCAGGGCGCCGGGACGCAGGGTCAGATCGGTCAGGCTGAGCCTTCGCCGCGCTTCGTCCATCGGACCGATGGCGCGAAAGCGCCATTCCGGCACGCTGGCGACCAGGACCACGCCGCCCGGGTCGGCGACCCAGGCCGGCTCGTCCGAGCTCCGCCATTGCGCCTCCAGGGCGTCGAACTCCACCTTCAGCACCACCACGCCCAGGGGGCGGCCGTCGGCGGCGTCCAGCCGGCGCGACAGATAGAGGCCGGGGCGGCCGCTGCGCGTGCCCAGGGCGTAGAATTCGCCCTGGCCGTCGCGCATGGCGTTGATGAAATAGGGCCGAAAATCATAACGGACGCCGACGAAACTCGTGGGGGCGCGCCAGTTGCTGGACGCCAGCGTCAGCCCCTGCGCGTCCAAAACATAGATGACGGCGGCGCGGGTCTGACCCGCCAGTCGCTCCAGCTTGCGATCGACCGCCTTGGCCGCCTGGTCGGCGGGCCGCGCGAGCAAGGCCGCCACATCCGGGTCTTCGGCCAGGACGACGGGGATGGCGCGCTGTTTCTCCAGCTCGCTGCGCAGGACGGCCGCATGGAGGGCGGCGCCTGTCGTCGCCTGGCGCGCCAACTCCTGGGTCGCGTCGCGCCGCGCCGCCTCCCCCGCCAGGCCGGCGAGGACCAGGCCCGCCGTCAGCCAGCCCAGGCTGAGCAGGGCCCAGGGGCGCCAAATGAAACTCGACGATCTTTCGATAAGTTCTCGGACCGCAGAGAGGTTCATTCGTTACTTGTGCGATATTTCGCACAATAGCGCGAGTCCGGCGTGCGATACTTCGCATGGCAAATGGCCCTGCGAGAGGCGCTTTCCGAAAATAACGTGTTTTTACAGATCTCTATATCAAACGTCGATCGCGTTTGGACCTGGTTCCAGCGTGCGGGACAGTCGTCTCGGCGCCTCGACGACAGCAGCGAGGGCCGTCGAGGAAACCGCGGGCCCGTCCCGCCACCACAGGAGACATCCGTGATCGCGCTCCCTTCCGCCGCCCAGCCGACCGCGCCTCGGCCCTTCTATCGGCATCTCTATTTTCAGGTTCTGACCGCCATCGTCGCGGGGGCCCTTATCGGCCATTTCTGGCCCAGCTTCGGGGAGAGCCTCAAGCCGCTGGGCGACGCCTTCATCAAACTGGTGAAGATGATCATCGCCCCGGTCATCTTCCTGACGATCGTCACCGGCATTGCGGGCATGAGCGACATCGGCCGGGTGGGGCGCGTGGCGGCCAAGGCCTTCGCCTACTTCCTGACCTTCTCGACCCTGGCCCTGATCGTCGGCCTGATCATCGCCAACGTCGTCCAGCCGGGCCACGGCCTGAACATCGATCCCGCCAGCTTGGACGCCGGGGCCGTCGCCAAATATTCCGAACAGGCGCATGAGACGACCGTCACCGGCTTCCTGATGGGGATCATCCCCGACACCTTCGCCAGCGCCTTTTCCGAGGGCAACATCCTGCAGGTCCTGTTCGTCTCGGTCCTGTTCGGCCTGGCCCTGGCCATGGTGGGCGATGTCGGCAAGCCGGTTCTGAACTTCCTGGAATCGGTCAGCCACGCCTTCTTCAAACTGGTGGCCATCCTGATGAAGGCCGCGCCGATCGGCGCCTTCGGGGCCTTCGCCTTCACCATCGGCAAGTACGGCATCGGTTCGATCGCCAATCTGGCCGCGCTGGTCGCCACCTTCTACATCGCCGCCGTCATCTTCGTGGTCGGCGTCCTGGGCCTGGTCGCCTGGGCGAACGGTTTCAACATTCTGAAGCTGATCCGCTATCTGAAGGAAGAACTGCTGCTGGTCCTGGGCACCTCCTCGTCGGAAGCCGCCCTGCCGTCGCTGCTGAACAAGATGGAGCGGGCCGGCGCCTCCAAGTCGGTGGTCGGACTGGTCGTGCCGACCGGCTATTCGTTCAATCTGGACGGCACCAACATCTATATGACGATGGCGGCCCTATTCATCGCCCAGGCCCTGAACATCCAACTGTCGCTGGAACAGCAGATCCTGCTGCTGGCGGTGGCCATGCTGTCGTCCAAGGGCGCAGCCGGCATCACCGGCGCCGGCTTCATCACCCTGGCGGCGACCCTGTCGGTTGTGCCGACCGTCCCGGTGGCGGGCATGGCCCTGATCCTGGGCATCGACCGCTTCATGAGCGAATGCCGCGCCCTGACCAACTTCATCGGCAATGCGGTGGCCACCATCGTCGTCGCCCGGTGGGAGGGCGAACTGGACCGGAATGCGCTGGCCGCGGCCTTGAACGGCCCGGCCCAGCCGATCGCCGCCCGGCCCGATCCTGCCGCCGGCCCTGGCGACAAGGATCTGGTCACCGCCGACTGAGGACCTTGAGCGCCGTCGCTGCGGGTTTTCCGCCCCCCGCAACGACGGCGCCCAGCACCCGCTGAACAAGCCGCCAAGATTTTACGCAGTTCTGCGTATCGGGGTTCAGCCCTTCCTTAACACACTAAGTTTACAGGGGTTCTCATGACACGTCTCCGCACCCTCGTGGCGGGCGTCGGCCTCGCTGCGCTCGCCACCTCCGCCTTCGCCCAGTCGCCCTCGACGGACGAAATCTCCGCCCTGCGCGCTCAGGTCCAGGCGCTTTCAGCCCGCCTCGAGCAGTTGGAAGCCCAGGCCGCCGCCCAGCAGGCTCCTGCGGCGCCCGCAGCCGCCGGGACCCCGGCCCCGGCCGCCGCGCGTCCTGTGATTCAGGCCGCCGCCGCGCCGGCGCCGGCCACCACCACCGACTGGTCGACCGGCCTGCCCGAGATGCGCAGCCCCGACGGCGCCTTCACCTTCAAACCGCGCATCCGCGTCACCGCCGACCTGTCCAACACCTTCGGCTCGGACTACGACAGCCGCAATCTGACCACCACCGAACTGCGCGGGCTGCGCCTGGGCGCCCAGGGCAAGATCCCCGGCGGCTTCAGCTATTGGATCGAAGGCGACATCGCCGACAACGCCGTCAGCGTCGCCAACGCCTTCATGGCCTACAGCACCAAATGGGGCGGCCGTGACCTCGAAATTTCCATGGGCCAGCGGCTGAACGACCGCGGCGTCGAGGGCGGCACGGCCGAGGACATGACCCCCTTCCTCGAGCGCAGCCTGATGGTCTCCACCATCGGCCCGGAACGGGGCGCCTACGGGGTCGGCGTCTCGTCCAAGCTGACCGGCAGCGTCTGGCACGCCTCCCTGTCCGTGACGGGCGATGCGATCAGCAGCGGCGCGACCAATGACTCGGTCACTGTCATGGCCCGCACCCACTGGGCGCCGTTCAAGACGGACGCCGGCCATCTGCACCTCGGCGGCTGGGGCTTCGTCGAAGACCTGACGCCGAACGCCTCGGTGGCGTCGCGCAGCCTGGTCGTCTCGTCCCGCGGCAACGACAATCTGCGGCTCCAAGGCGGCGTCTACGCCGATCCCAAGGGCAGCAAGGGTCTGGGTCTCGAACTGGGCGGGGTCCAGGGTTCGGGCTGGCTGATGGCCGAGGGCGGTCGGCGGGTGCTGGAAACGGCGGCGCGCGACTATGATCAGGACGCCTACAGCGTCTCGGCCGGCTTCTTCCTGACCGGTGAAAAGCCGCCGCTGTCGGCCAAGACGGGCACCTGGGCGCGTCCCAAGGTGCTGAATCCGCTCGGCGCCGACGGCTACGGCGCCGTCGAAATCGTGGGGCGGTACGATCAGGCCGACTACAGCGACATCGCCACGGGCGGCGAGGGCGACAGCTGGCTGTTGGGCGTCAACTGGTACCCGACCAACAATACGCGCGTCTCGGCCCACTGGAGCGCCTGGTCGGTCGACAACCGCACCGGAACCTTCCTGGGCGACGACAGCGGCAATACCGCCACGGTCCGCGTCCAGACGGCTTTTTAAGGTTTGCTCAGCTAGACAACATAGCCCGGAGCGGCCCGCCGCTCCGGGCTTTCCCCGCCCCACCAAATCTCCGGGACAGTCCGATGAACCTGAAGAATATTCCGATGCAGCGGAAACTGGCGATCGCCTTCGCCCTTCTGCTGACGGTCGCCGCCGCCATGATCGGTGCGGTCTTCTTTCAGCTGTCGGAGATGCGGACTGCTGCGCGGCTGAACGCCGAAAGCAAGGCGATCATCGAACATACCCATGTCGCGGAAAAGGGCGTCATCCGCCTCAACTCGCAGATGCGGGGCGTGCTGCTGACGGGCAACGAAGACTATCTGGGGGTTTATCGAAAGGGGTGGGAGCAGTTCGAAGAGTCGAGCGCCGCCCTGGCCGCCGCCGATCTGACGCCCGAAGAAGCCGCCCTGGTGCAGAAGGCTCGCGCCGACGCCGCCGCCTGGCGGACCGAGTTCGGCACGCCCCTGACCGAGGCTGCGCTTGATCCCGCGCGCATCGATGCGGCGCGGCGGGTCCTGGTGGATTCCGGCGATCGCGTCCGGGTGACCCACATCACCAAAGCCATCAGCGATCTGCGTGACATGGAGATCGAGCGGATGAATCTGCGCGACGCCCAGCAGTCGTCCGCCATCACCGCCTCCTTCATCGCCCTGGCCGTCGGCGGCCTGATCCTGATCGTCGCCGCCGTCTTCCTGGGCGTCCAGTTGTCAATCCTGATGGTCGCGCCGGTGCGGCGCATGACGGGCGCCATGTCGATCATGGCCCAAGGCAAGCTGGACGTCGCCATTCCCGACACGGACCGCAAGGACGAGGTCGGCGCCATGGCCCAGGCCATGCAGGTGTTTCGCGATAACGGCCTGCGCGCCAAGACGCTGGAACAGGAAGCCGACACCCTGCGCAATGACTCCGAGGCCGAGCGCCGCCGCCGCGAGGCCGCCGCCGCCCAGGAGGCGGCTGAAAACGCCGTCGTCATCGAAAACCTGGGCAAGGGGTTGCACGCCCTTGCCGAAGGCGACCTCGTTTACCGCATCAATGCGCCCTTCCCGCCGCGCAGCGAGGTTCTGAAAACGGACTTCAACCGCTCGATCGCCCGTCTGGAAGAGACGGTCACCGGCGTTCTGGGCTCGGTCCACGGCATCGACAGCGGCGCAGGTGAAATCAGCCAGGCCTCTGACGACCTGTCGCGTCGCACCGAACAACAGGCCGCCAGCCTGGAGGAGACCGCCGCCGCCCTGGACGAGATCACCGTCACGGTCCGCAAGACGGCCGACGGCGCCAGCCAGGCCGCCGTCGTCACGAGCGGCGCCCGCCAGAGCGCGGAAGCCTCAGGCGCCGTCGTGATGAACGCCGTCGAAGCCATGCAGAAGATCGAAGACGGCTCGCGTCAGATCAGCCAGATCGTCGGCGTCATCGACGAGATCGCCTTCCAGACCAATCTTCTGGCTCTGAACGCCGGGGTTGAGGCGGCGCGGGCGGGCGAGAGCGGTCGCGGCTTTGCGGTCGTCGCCTCGGAAGTCCGGGCCCTGGCTCAGCGTTCGGCCGAGGCCGCCAAGGAGATCAAGACCCTGATCAACAGCTCCGGCGCCGAGGTCGAGAACGGCGTGCGCCTGGTCAGCGAGGCCGGCTCGGCCCTCCAGGCCATCGCCGCCCAGGTCAACGACATCAGCGCCCTGGTGGTCGAGATCGCCGCCTCGGCCAAGGAGCAGGCGACGGGCCTGCAAGAAATCAATGTGGCCGTGAATCAGATGGATCAGGTCACTCAGCAAAACGCCGCCATGGTCGAACAGGCCACGGCCGCCAGCGCCGCCCTGCGCCAGGAGACCGCCGAACTGTCGGCCCAGGTCGCCTTCTTCCAGGTGTCGGCGGCGGGCAAGACGCCGGGGGCCAAACCCGCCTCAGCGCCCGTCGCGACGGCTAGGCCCCGCACGGCCCCGCAGAAGACGCTCAAGGTCGCCAACGGCGGCGTGATTTCTACCGACGCTGCATCCGACGGTTGGGAAGAGTTCTAACCTCAGCGGGCGGCGGCGACGTCGCCCAAACACCCTTCAACGCGGCTGAGACCCTTGTCCGTCGCAGGAAAATCAAGGGTGTTGAGTCTTTGACACGCTTTCAAAAGCGTCATGATATTCGCCGCTTTCCGGCCATGATTTTCGCGTCCCAAGAGTGCCGACCTCCTCGTCACGGACCGATGTTTCATGACCTCCGCCGCGCTTCTTCTGCTTGCCCTGACGCCCGCCGCCGCTGACGTTCAGCAGACCCAGCCGGAGGCCCCTGCGGTGGTCCTGCCCGATGTCGAGGTGACGGCGACCAAGCGCGGCGTGGCCCTGGGCGGGCAGGAGCCGATCGTCTCCTATGACGCGACCCAGATTCAGGCCTTCGGCGCCACCAACATCGGCGAACTGGTCACCCTGCTGGAGGCCCAGACCCGCAGCGCGCGGGGCGGCTCGCCCGTCTTTCTGGTCAATGGCCGGCGCATCTCGGGCTTTCGCGAAATCCGCGGCATTCCGCCCGAGGCCATAGAGCGGTTCGAGGTCCTGCCTGAGGAGACGGCGCTCTCCTATGGCTACAGCGCCAATCAGCGGGTCGTGAACATCGTGCTGAAGGCCGATTTCCGCTCCCTGACCGCCTCGGTCAACGTCAGTCGGCCCGAGCAGGGCGGCCGCACCACCACGGCCAGCGAAAACAATCTGCTGAAGATCGCCGGCGCCGACCGCTGGTCGATGGACATCAACGGTTCGACCAGCAACCCCCTGTATGAGGACGAGCGCGACATCGACCGGTCGGGGACGACGCGGCAAGACTCCGTCGCCGACAGGGATCTGAACGCCTATCGCACCCTGCTGCCGCGTTCGGCCGAGGCCTCGGTGGCGGGAACCTACAAGCACGATCTGAACGACAAGGTCGGCATGACCCTGAGCGGCAGTCTGACGGACAGCGCCAGCCGCAGCTATCTGGGCCTGCCGGGCGTCAGCCTGACCCTGCCGGACGGCAATCCCTGGTCGCCGGGGGGCGATGCGACGACCCTTTATCGCTATCTGGACCTGCCCCAGGCCCTGACCCGCCAGACCAATACGCGCAGCGCCGAACTGGGCGCCGTGTTCGACGGCTATCTGGGCGACTGGCGCTGGACCGCGACCGGTGAATACAGCCGCACCCGGACCGACACCGTCACCGGCCGAGGGGTCGAGGACGACGACCTCCTGGCCCGGATCGCCGCCGGCGACACGACGGTGAACCCCTATGGCGATCTCACCGGCGCGGTCGGGCCGGTGCGCCGCGACACCGCCCAGTCGATCTCCCAATCGCTGGAGGGGGAGGTGGTGCTGAACGGCACGGCCTGGGAGCTGCCTGCCGGCGGGATCACCACCACCTTCAAGTTCGGCGGAGAGCATCAGGCGCTGGACTCCGAAAGCGTCCGCTCCGGCCTGGCGACAGACCGCTCCCAGTCGCGCGACCTGGGCAGCGTCCAGGCGAACTTCGACCTGCCGATCGCCAGCGTGGATCGCGGCGTCCTGGCGGGCATCGGCGATCTGTCGGCCAATATGAACCTGGCCTATCAGGAGCTGTCGGACTTCGGCGGGGTCTCCAGCATCGGCGGCGGCCTGAATTGGTCGCCGGTCGAGCGGCTGTCCCTGTCGGCCAACTATTCGGACGAGGGCAAGGCCCCCACGGTGCAGCAGCTGAACGATCCGACGATCGCCACGCCCAACACCCCGGTCTTCGACTATGCGACCAACCAGACCGTCGAAATCACCCAGATCAGCGGCGGCGATCCCAATCTGAAGGCGGAGGATCGACGCATCCTGAAGCTGGGCGTCAACTGGCAGCCCCTGTCAGCGACCGATCTGCGGCTGAACCTGGCCTATACCCGCACCGAGATCGACAATGAGATCGCCAGCTTCCCCGCCATCACCCCGGACCTGGAGGCGGCCCTGCCGGAGCGGTTCGTCCGTAACGCCGACGGCGACCTGGTCTCGATCGACGCCCGGCCGCTGAACTTCGCCAAACGCGACCAGCAGGACGTCCAGTGGGGCTTCAACTTCTCGCGGCCCTTCGGCCAGGCCAATCCCGCGCTTGCAGGCCAGCGGGGGCCTGGGGGCGGCCCGGGCGGCCCCGGCCCTGGCGGCGGCGTGATCCGGATGGGCGGCGGACCCGGCGGGCCCGGCGGGCCCGGTGGTCCGGGGGGCGGCCGTCTGCGCGGCTCGCGCGGGCCGGGCATGCAGCCGGGCCAGGCCATGTTCAACCTGTCGCTGACCCACACCTGGCGGGTGCAGGACGAGGTCGTGATCCGCGACGGCCTGGCGCCCCTGGACCTGCTGGGCGGCGACTCCATCTCCGGCTCGGGCGGCCAGTCGCGCCATGAGGTCCAGCTTCAGACCGGCGTGTTCAAGAACGGCTACGGCGCCTTCGTCAACGCCAACTGGCGCTCGGGCACCACGGTGAACGGCGACGGCCCCGGCGCGACCGACCTGGACTTTTCGGACCGCACGACGGTCAATCTGTTCGCCTTCGCCGACCTGACCCAACGCACGGGACTGGTGGAGCGTTTCCCCTTCCTGAAGGGGGCCCGCGTCGGCGTTGGGGTTCAGAACCTGTTCGACGACCGCATCTCGGTGACCAGCAGCGACGGCTCGACCCCGGTCAACTATCAGCGCGACTATCTGGACCCCCAGGGTCGGGTCTTCCGCATCAATCTGCGCAAGATCCTGTTCTGACGGCGGGCTTAAGGCCAGACCAGGGCCAGGGCCGTCAGGATCACGACGACGGCGCCGGCCAAGGGGAAGAACAGACGATCGGACATGGGCGAACCCTATCCATCCGACGATCGGCGGACAAGGCGGTCGGTTTCGCACCTGCGTCAAAACCTTGACCGGCTCATGACGGCGGCTTACCCGGACAGACTGTTTGCAAAGGACCGTCGAATGCCGCGCCTGATCCTGCTCCGCCATGGCCAGAGCCAGTGGAACCTCGAGAACCGCTTCACAGGCTGGGTGGACGTCGATCTGACGGCGGAAGGCGAGGCCCAGGCCCGTCGGGGCGGCGAACTGATCGCCCAGGCCGGGTTCAAGCCCGCCGTCATGTTCACCTCGGTGCTGAAACGCGCCAAACGCACCGGCGCCCTGGCCCTGCAATCGGCCGGGCTGACCGACGTGCCGGTGATCGAGGACTGGCGGCTGAACGAGCGTCACTACGGCGGCCTGACCGGGCTGAACAAGGCCGAGACGGCCGAGAAGCACGGCGAGGATCAGGTCAAGATCTGGCGACGCAGCTATGACGTCCCGCCGCCGCCTCTGGCGCCGGGCGGCGAGTTCGATTTCAACGCCGACCCCCGCTACGCCGGCAAGGCCATCCCGGACACCGAGAGCCTGAAGACCACCCTGGACCGGGTGGAGCCCTATTGGGACGCCGAGATCGCGCCGCGTCTGAAGGCGGGCGAGGACGTGCTGATCGCCGCCCACGGCAACTCCCTGCGCGCCATCGTCAAACTGCTGTTCGCCGTGCCGGACGATCAGATCGTCGGGGTCGAAATCCCCACCGGCAATCCGCTGGAGATCGAGCTGGACGCCGAGTTGAAGCCGACCGCCGCGCGCTATCTGGACGCCGATCGCGCCGAAACCCTGCCGACCCTGCCATGAGCTGGAGCGACGCCGATCGCGGCTTCATGGCCCAGGCCATAGACCTGGCGACAGGCCGTATGGGCGAGACCTGGCCCAATCCGGCGGTCGGCTGCGTCATCGTCAAGGACGGGCGGGTCATCGCCCAGGCCGCGACCGCCCCCGGCGGCCGTCCCCACGCCGAGGAGCAGGCGGTCCCCGCCGCCGGACCCGACGTCGAGGGCGCGACGGTCTATGTCACCCTGGAGCCCTGCGGCGCGCGTTCTTCCGGCCGCAAATCGTGCGCCCACTTCCTGACCGAGGCCGGGGTGGCGCGCGTCGTCATCGCCTGTCTGGACCCGTCGCCCTTTGCGGCCGGCCGGGGCACCGAACGCCTGCGCGCCGAGGGGCTGACGGTCGAGACCGGCCTTATGTGCGAAGAGGGCGCGGCCCTGTGCGAGGGGTTTCTGCACCGGTTGGAAACCGGCCGCCCCCTGGTGCGGGTCAGCAAGGACGGCGCCGGTTTCGACGGCCGTTTCGTCGCCTCGCCCAAGGCCGACCTGGTCACCGAGCTGAAGCGGCTGGGGGAGGCGGGCTATACGCGCCTTTGGACCTCGTCGGGGGAGTTGGCCGACGCCCTGCGCGACCAGGGCCTGCTGACCGAGTGACAACCGACTGTCGCTAAAGGCTTTCTTAAATCAGCCGGGCCTAGGCTGATCGAATGCAGGCGGCTGAACCCATCGTGCGCAAGCGCCTGACCCAGGCGGAACTGGACGTGATCTGCGCCCGGCACGACCGCCTGTTCCAGGCCCGCCCCGGCGGCGCCCGCGCCGTCTTCGCCTGGATGGACATCTCGGGCCTCAGCCTGAGGGGCCGCAATCTGGCCGATGCGGATTTCGCCGCCGCCTGTCTGGAAAACTGCGACCTGACCGGCGCCAGGCTGGACAACGCCAACTTCTTCGGCGCGGACATGCAGGACGTCGTCCTGGCGGACGCCAGCCTGCGTCGGGCCGATCTGCGCGGCGCCTGTCTGCGCGGGGCGGACCTGTCGGGCGCGGACCTGTTCGAGGCCGATCTGCGCGAAGGCACCATCGCCGCCGCCGACGCCAAACTGGGGTTCAAGGTCATTGAACCGCGTCAGCGCCAGGAAAGCGAAATGATGGGCGCCTGTTTAGCCGGGGCCAATCTGCAGCGTTCGCGCATGTCGGGCGTCATCGCCATCAAGGCCGACTTCTCGGGCGCGGTGATGAAGGACTGCAAAATGGTCCGCGCCAATCTGAAACAGGCCGATTTCCGCGGCGCGGACCTGGCCGGGGCCGACCTGTCGGGCGCCGACCTGTCGGGGGCGGACATGCGCGACGCCATCCTGGTGGGCTGCAAGATGACGATGTGGCGCGCCGACGGCGCCAATATGGAAGGAACCCTGACCGACGACCGGTCCGCCGGCGCCTCGGTCGATCGCATGCCGGCGGCGGAAATGCTGCGCGAACACGCCCGCTGGTGCGAGACGGGCGGGACGGAGGGGCAGCCTTCGGTTTTCGACGGTGTCGATCTGCGCCCGCTGAAGTCGATCACCGGCCTGAACCTGACCGCCCTGTCGGCCAAGGGGGCGGTCTTCTACGGCCTGGACATGGAGGGGGTGCAGCTTCAGGGCGCCCATCTGGAGAACGCCGACCTGCGCTCGGCGCGACTCTACCGCGCCGATCTGCGCGGCGCGCGGCTGAAGAACGCCAAGATGAGCGGGGCGGACCTGCGCGGGGCGCAACTGGGGCCGCTGCTGATCGGGGCCGACCGGCTGCTGGCGGCGGACCTGACCGGCGCCAATCTGCGGGGCGCCGACCTGTCCGGCGCGGATCTGCGCCGGGCGGTGCTGACGAGCGCCGATCTGGGCCGCGCCGTCATGCACGGCGCCCAGACCCGCCAGATCGATCTGACGGGCGCCAATCTGGCGGGGGTGCGCGGCCTGACCCTGGAGGATCAGGCCGGCTGAGGTCTCAGGCCAGGGCCTTCAACTGATCGACCAGATCGGTCCTTTCCCAGCTGAAGCCGCCGTCGGCGTCCGGCGCGCGGCCGAAGTGGCCATAGGCGGCCGTGCGGGCGTAGATCGGCTTGTTCAGCCCCAGGTGCTGGCGGATGGCGCGCGGCGTGGCGCCGCCGATCAGGCCCAGCAGCTTGTCCTCCAGCAAGGCCTCGGACACCTTGCCCGTGCCGTGCAGATCGACGTGGATCGACTGGGGCTCCGCAACCCCAATGGCGTAGGAGATCTGGATGGTGCAGCGGTCGGCCAGGCCGGCGGCGACCACGTTCTTGGCCAGATAGCGGCAGGCGTAGGCGGCCGAACGGTCCACCTTGGTGGGATCCTTGCCCGAGAAGGCGCCGCCGCCGTGGGGCGCGGCGCCGCCGTAGGTATCGACGATGATCTTGCGTCCCGTCAGTCCGGCGTCGCCGTCCGGCCCGCCGATCTCGAAAATGCCGGTCGGATTGATGTGCCAGACGGTGTTCTCGTCGGTGAACCCCTCGGGCAGGACTTCGAGGATATAGGGTTTGACGATCTCGGCCACCTGGGCGGCGCTCAGACCCTTGGCGTGCTGGGTCGAGAGAACGATGGAGGCGGCGCGCTTGGGCTTGCCGTTTTCGTATTCGATCGTGACCTGGCTCTTGGCGTCAGGTTCCAGCTGCGAGCCGCCGGCGTGGCGCACCTCGGCCAAACGCTTGAGGATGTTGTGGCTGTACTGCAGGGTCGCCGGCATCAGCTCCGGCGTCTCGTTCGAGGCGTAGCCGAACATGATGCCCTGGTCGCCTGCGCCCTCATCCTTCTCATTGGTTGAATCGACGCCCACGGCGATGTCGGCCGACTGGGCGTGCAGATGGCAGGCGTAGTCCGCCGTCGCCCAGTGGAAGCCGTCCTGCTCATAGCCGATGTCCTTGACCGCAGCGCGAACCAGGGGCTCCAGGCTGTCGATGATCGACTGGGTGAAGGCTTCGTTCTGTTCCTTGGTGTTGCCCGGCTGGGTGGCGCGGACCTCGCCGGCCAGCACGATCCGCTGGGTCGTCACCAGGGTTTCGCAGGCGACGCGGGCCTCGGGGTCCTTGGACAGGAAGGCGTCGACGACGGTGTCCGAGATGCGGTCGGCGACCTTGTCCGGGTGTCCTTCGGACACGCTTTCCGAGGTGAAGAGGAAGGAGGAACGAGCGGCCAAGAGAGGCTCCTGTCAGTGTCAGGCGTGAAGACATATAAACATATGCTTATATGTTCAAGTGATGTCCTGACTCTTGCCCAGCTATATCCGAGACCCCGGTCTGGTCGAGGCGCGGAAATCCGTTATGACAGACGGGGGAGCGCGTGATGTCCGAAAACCTGTCGCCGAGAGAGAGGGAATGCGTCCGCCTGGCGGGCCAGGGACTGGAGGATAAGGAAATCGCCGCGCGTCTGGGGATTTCGCCTCGCACGGTGGGCAACCACCTGCACCGGGCCTACGGCAAGCTGGGGGTTTCGGACCGCAAGCTGGCCGCGCGCCGGCTGAGTAACGGCTACTCAGGGCATTCGATACTCATTCCCGAAGCGACGGAAGACGGCTCAGTTGGCCCGGCGTCGGCCGAACAGTCCGGCGATGCGGAAGCCGCCGGGGATGCCGGTTGGTTCCTTCCCGCTCCGCCCCGTGGGGTCGTCGCGCGGCTGGGGATCATCGTCGCGGGTTCCGCCATCGCCCTTCTGCTCGCCATCGGGATTGTGACGGCGGGTATGGTGCTTCCATCCCTGTTCGACCGGATCGCCCCCGAAGCGGTGCGCTGACGCAGCGGCTTTGAGCAGGAGGGCGAGCCATGAGAAATATTCAGGTCGGCGTCAGGGTGGCGCGACAAATACGAACGACCGAACACGCCGTGGACAGGGCGATGATCGAGGTCTGCAGACTGGTCCAGACGGCCCTGGAAAGCCGTGCCGAGGCGCATCTGGCCGCGGAAGTGGGCCAGGCGGTCCTCGCCGACATGGTTCAGGGCCTCAGCCAACTGACCCAGGTGCGCGGCGCGGTCATTTCGGCGCATGACGGACTGGCCAAGGTCGCCGAGGACCATCAGATCGGCTGGAACCTGGACGGCACGCGCGAAGACAAGACCGGTAATCCCGTCGCCCCCGTTCTTTCCGTCGCGGCCTGATCGGTCCCGCCGGTGGGCTCGCCCCTCTCGATCCTGCTGGAAGCCCTGACCTACGGCGCCATGGCGCTGCTGGCCTGGAAGGGTCGGACGCCGGAGCGGCTGGTTCTGGCGGGCCTCCTGGCCCTCCAGTTCGGCTCTCCGATCCTGGATCACCTCACGATCGGCAGCTTCCGTTGGGCGGTGGCGGGCCTCTCCCTGGGCATGTTCGGCCTGCTGACGGGGTTGGCGCTCGTCTATCAACGGTGGTGGCTGATGTTGGCGGCCGGGGCACAACTGATCGCTCTATCGACCCATTTCGCCGCGCTCGGCGCGTCCCAACCCCTGATGTGGTCGATGGTTTCGGCCCGGATGGTGGTCTGGTTCGAACTGCTGCTTCTGGCGATCTTCGGCGTGTGGGAGGCCAATGCGGCCCCCTATGCGCGAACCCGTCCTAGTCAAGAACGCCGCGCGCTTTCGCTTTAAAGAAGGAACTGTATCAGTGACCGCTTCGACCGCTCCGGCCTTCATGCCGCTCTTTCGATCGTGGTTCGAGACCGCCCGCATCGCCGACACCCTTGGAGCGGCTGGCGTCGCCGCCAGCGACGACAATCTGCTGGCCGAACTGGACCTGGGGCCGATGGTGGAGGCCGAGGCCCGCCTCTTGAAACACGCGCCGTCCAGCGCGACCGAGGCGGCCTGTCTTTTGGAGATCGTCCGTCAGAACATCGCCGACTCCGGCCGTTCGGACAGTCTGGACGCCCGCGCCTTGGAGGCCGTCCAGATCTGGCTGGCGGATTTCGCCGTCGGCGCGGGGCAGGGGGCGGCGGTCAACCGACTGCTGCAGCCGCCGCTCTGATCTCAGCCGCGCAGGCCCTTGGCCACCACCAGGAGGGCGTCGCGCTTGTCGCCGTCGCCGATGGCGCGGAAGGCCGACAGCAGTTCCGATACGCCCGGCTGAGCCAGAACCAGATCGTCGCCCTCGGCGGTGTCCAGTTCGCCCAGCAGGGCCGCGCCGGTCGATTTCAGCACGGCGGCGATCTGCAGCAGACGGGCGGCCGAGACGCGGTTCACGCCGCGCTCGTACTTCTGGATCTGCTGGAAGGTCACGCCTGCGCCGGCCGCCAACTGGGCCTGGGTGATGCGGAGTTCTTCGCGGCGGGCGCGGATGCGGGCGCCGATCGCGATGTCAACGGGGTCTACTGCGTCGCTCATAACAACCTTCGGAACGATATTGGAGGCCGTCAGGCCCGAAATCCTCCATGCCGTCAAGCCAAAGCTCTGCATTAGAGGGATGGTACGTACTCAGAATGGGAGTCTAAGGCTACTCAGGGATGAAAGCGGCTCCGCCGATCGCCGCGCGACTCAATGTCCATCGTTGAACAACAGGCCGAAATCACGCGCCTTCCTGCGGCCCGCGTCAAGGTGGGACGGCCGCGTCCCTGAAGGCGCCCCCCATAACGGCCGCGACCTAATAAAATCCTGCCTAACATCCCTAATTCAGCGCGGCTTTCGCCGAGGCACGATCGTCTCAGGGGCAACTGGGGAAAAGTGGTGCCGCTTAGGTGACTCGAACACCTGACCCCCTCATTACGAATGAGGTGCTCTACCGGCTGAGCTAAAGCGGCCCGGTCGCGCGGGCGGAAACGGCCCGTGCGAGAGGCGCTCTTTATACGGGCGCGTCGCGCTTGCCAAGCGCCGCTTTCAAGGTCTTCAACAATGTCGTCTCGTTCGGCCGTTCGGACACAGCAGTGGTCAGGCCGAGCGGGGTCAGGGGGGCGGCTGCGGCGGCGGAGATGCAGGCGCAGACCACCCCGGCCAGGCGAGCCGGTGAGGACGCCGCCCAGGCCGCCAGGGCCTGAGCGGCGCGTGGGGAATGGACCAGGACCGCGTCAAAAGCGGGTGGATCGACACGAGCGGCCCAGGCCGTGCGATAGACGGTCAAGGGCTGGACCGCGACGTTGCGGGCCTGCGCCGCGTCGAGCGCGGCGGCTAAATCGCCTGCGGGGGTTTCGGCCAGGGGCGCCAGCAGGACGGCCTCGCTCAGTTCGGCGGCGATCAATCGGGCGAGATCGGTCAGATCGCCGTCAGCCGAGCGAACCGCGACGAATCCGGCCTCACGCGCAGCCCCCGCCGTGGCCTCGCCGACGGCGAAGACGGGTCGGTCACGGCGCGGCGTCAGGGCGGCGAAGGCCGCCACCCCGTTGGCGCTGGTGAAGGCCAGGGCGGCGAAACGATCCAGATCGGGCAGGGGCGGGGCCAGGGGCTCCACCGCCAGCAGCGGCTGGATCAGGGGCTCGCATCCCATGTCGCGCAGGCGGGCGGCGGTGCGCGACGCCCCCGGCTCGGCCCGGGTGATCCAGACGCGAGGCTTGGCCGGGGCCGGGCTGGGGGAGACGGTCATCCGTCCAGGCTCGCCGGATCGACCTCCTGATCGCCGGCGAAGGCGTGGACCTCGGCCCCCAGCCTTTCGCCCAGGGCGCGAGCGTCGGCCTCGGTCGGCTGGAACAGTTCGCCGGCGCGGCGCCAGCGGGCCGAGCCGTCGGGGCTGAGCATTTCCGTGGTCAGCCGCAGGGTGTCGCCGTCAATCACGGCGTAGGCACCCACCGCCGTCCGGCAAGACCCTTCCAGCGCCGTCATCGCCCCGCGCTCGGCCGCGACGGCGACGGCGGTCGGGGCATGGTTCAGCGCGGCGACCCACGGGGCGTCGATGTCCTCTGCACGGGTCTGGATGGCCAGGGCCCCCTGGCCCGGCGCGGGCAGGAAGGCGTCCAGCGACAGCTTTTCGCGGATGTGTTCGGTCACCCCCAGCCGGGTCATGCCCGAGACGGCCAGCAGAATGGCGTCGAAATCGCCCTCGGCGGCGCGGCGCAGCCGGGTGTCGATATTGCCCCGCAGCATCTCGACCTTCAGGTCGGGGCGCAGGGCCAGGGCCTGCGCCTGACGGCGCAGGCTGGCGGTGCCCAGACGGGCGCCGAAGGGCAGGGCGTCGAAACTGTCGAAGTCGCGGCTGATGAAGGCGTCGCGCGCGTCCTCGCGTTCCGGGATGGCGGCGATGCACAGGCCCTCGGGCTGTTCGGCCGGGACGTCCTTCATCGAATGGATGGCGATGTCGATCCGGCCGTCCAGCAGGGCTTCCTCGATCTCCTTGGTGAACAGGGCCTTGCCGCCCAGCTCCATCAGGCGGCGGTCCTGGACGCGGTCGCCGGTGGTGACGATTTCGACCAGGGGCACGGCCGTTTCGATCTCGGCCTCGGCTATGCCCAGTGCCCGGCCGATGGCGCGCTGCATCATGCCCGACTGGGCCAGGGCCAGTTTGGAGCGCCGGGTGCCGATGCGGAGGGGAAGGGTCATGAGCGTTGCTTACCGGACGCCGGATCGCTACCTCGATCCGATGGAGAGTTCCGCCGACTATAGCAGCGGCGCCGCAGCGGCAACTGGACGGGATGTCCCCCCTCGTTCCGGTAAAGCCCTGACGGTGCTGGGTCTGGAGACCAGCTGCGACGAAACCGCCGCCTCGGTGGTGCGCCTGCACCCATCGGAGCAGGGCGGCCGGGCCGAGGTGCTGTCCTCGGTCGTTCACAGCCAGATCGACGATCACGCGGCCTATGGCGGCGTCGTCCCCGAAATCGCCGCGCGCAGCCATGTGGAGATGATCGCCGAGGTCACGCGCCGCGCCATGGCCGAGTCCGGCCTGGGCTATGACGGTCTGGACGGCATCGCCGCGACGGCCGGACCGGGTCTGGTCGGCGGCGTCATGGTGGGCCTCAGCTTCGGCAAGGCGGCGGCCCTGGCGCGCGGTCTGCCCCTGGTGGCGGTCAACCATCTCGAAGGCCACGCGGTCTCGGCCCGTCTGGGGCAGGAGGTCGCCTATCCCTTCCTGCTGCTATTGGTCTCAGGCGGTCATTGCCAAATTCTGGAGGTGCGGGGCGTCGGCGACATGAGCCGGATCGGCGCCACCATAGACGATGCGGCGGGCGAAGCCTTCGACAAGATCGCCAAGGCCCTGGGCCTGGGCTATCCGGGCGGGCCGGCGCTGGAACGGTTGGCGCAGCAGGGCGACGGATCGAAGATCGACCTGCCGCGCGCCCTGCTGGGCCGCAAGGACTGCGACTTCTCCTTCTCGGGTCTGAAGACGGCCGCCTTCCGCATCGCCCAGACCTGCGAAACCGACCAGGACAAGGCCGATCTGGCCGACGCGGTCCAGACCGCCATCGCCCGGCAGCTGGCCGACCGGTCCGAGCGGGCCCTGGCCGCCTATGCCGAGACCCACGATCATCGCCTCTTTGTCGTCGCGGGCGGCGTGGCCGCCAACAAGACCATTCGTGCGACCTTGCAGGCGACGGCGGCGAAACGCGGTTTCGACTTCCTGGCGCCGCCGATGGCCTATTGCACCGACAATGCGGCCATGATCGCCCTGGCGGGGGCCGAACGGCTGGCGCTCGGGCTGACCAGCGACATAGACGTGGTCGCCCGACCGCGATGGCCGCTGGACGAAGCGCGCGCCCTGGCCGATCCTTCGCACAAGCCCGGCCGCAAGGGCGCAAAGGCATGACGAACGAGACCGCCTTGGGAGGGCGCATGGAATTCCGCACCGCAGGGGTCATCGGCGCCGGCGCCTGGGGCACGGCCCTGGCCCAGGTCTGCGTCCGCGCCGGACTGGAGACGACGCTTCAGGCGCGTGAGCCCCAGCTGGTCGAGACCTTGAGAACGACGCGCGCCAACGACCTGTATCTGCCGGGCGTGCCCTTGGCCGAGGGGCTCCAATTCACCGCTGATCTGGCCGACTTGGGCGGCTGCGACCTGATCCTGGCTGTGCCGCCGGCCCAGCATATGCGCGCGACCCTGACCGCTTTTGCGCCCTATCACCGCGCCGGCGTGCCTGTGGTGCTCTGCTCCAAGGGAGTCGAGCGGGGCACGATGAAGCTGATGACCGAGGTTCTGGCCGAGACCCTGCCGGACGCCCCGGCCGCCGTACTGTCCGGCCCCAGTTTCGCGGGCGAGGTGGCGCGCGGCCTGCCCACCGCCGTCACCTTGGCCTGCGCCGATCCCGTCCTGGGCCAAGCCCTGCTGAACACCCTGTCGGCGCCGGGCTTCAGGCCCTATCTGGCCACCGACCTGATCGGGGCCGAGGCGGGCGGGGCGTTGAAGAACGTCCTCGCCATCGCCTGCGGCGTCTCCGAAGGGCGTCAGCTGGGACGCAGCGCCCACGCCGCCCTGATCACGCGCGGCTTTGCGGAAATGACCCGGCTCGCCGTCGCCATGGGCGGCCAGGCCGAGACGGTGGCGGGCCTGTGCGGCCTGGGCGATCTGGTCCTGACCTGCTCCAGCCCTCAGTCGCGCAACATGAGCCTGGGCCTGGCCCTGGGACAGGGCCAGACGGTGGAACAGGCCCTGGCGGGCAAGCGGTCGGTGGCGGAAGGCTATGAGAGCGCCCCGGCCGTGCGCGCCCTGGCCGCCCGCTTGGGGGTGGAGACGCCGATCGCCGAGGGCATCGCGGCCCTCTTGGCCGGCGAGATCACCGTGGACGGCCTGATCGACGGCCTGTTGGCGCGCCCGCTGAAGGCCGAGCGTGTCTGAAGGCGAGACCGAACGCAAACGGGTCTGGAAGACGCCGCCCGGCGTCGCCCTGTGCGCCGAGGGCGACATCGCCGATCCCGGGGCGCGCGGCTTCGTGCTTCAGATCGGCGAGGCCTTCTTCCACGGCTTCGTGGTGCGAAAGGACGGGGTCGTCGCAGGCTGGGTCGACCGCTGTCCCCATGCGGGTTTTCCCATCGCGGTCGAACTGGATCGCTATCTGACGCCTGATGGAAACCTGATCCTGTGCGGCTGGCACGGGGCGGTGTTCGAGCCCCTGACCGGCGAATGCCGCGGCGGCCCCTGCGCCGGCGGGCGGCTGACGCCCTGGCCGGTGGCGGCGAGCGGCGGGATCATCCGCACGGCGTGAGCCGCCGTCGTCTCCTCGCCGCGAACTGGAGAGGAGACGAGATCGAAATCTCAGTCGAGCGGCTGGGGCCGGGTGACGATCGGGGCGTCGGGATCGGTCTGGGTGGGGCGCGCGGCGGTCGGGGGCGGCGTCTGCGGCACGATGACTACCGCCGGGGGTTGGACGGCCGGCGCCGTTTGGCTGGGCGCCGGAGTCGTCGCGGGCGTCTGGGTCTGGCTCTGGGTCGGGCGGGACGCGGTCGCGGCTGGAGGCGTCGTCGGGCGAGCGGCCGGCGCGGGGGGTGTCCGCGTGGTCTCGGCCGGCGCGGGCGCTGATGTGGAAGCGGGCTCAGGCGCCGGTTCGGCAGCGGGCGCTTCCGCCTCGACCACCGCCGCCGAGGGCGCCGGAGCGGTTTCAGCCTGGATGGGCGC